>JAAELK010000393.1 GCA_024226935.1 Desulfobacteraceae bacterium | reverse complement strand
GTATTGATTCTCAAGGGTTGTAGCGGTAATTGTTGGTAAAAAGAAACATTCATACTTCTTTTAATATCAAATCATTTTACTCGTGTCCCGAACTATTTTTAAAAATTTGATAAAAACTTTACTAACCCGAATATTTACATAAATTGCATCGATTATTCTTTGATTACGTCCAGTTTGATCAGCTCGAAATTTCCGACTCTCATTGAAGGGGCTTCCTCTTTTAACATCAAAAATATCCAGAAAGGTTTCCAAAGCCTTTAAAGCGTAGGGATTTTTAGTAGGGGATATTGATATTTTCTTCACAAGCCCCCTATCTAAACATATCAGACGACTCTTTGTACTTATAAGTTCACTTTTTTGCTTATTATTCGGGGGAAGCAAGGAAGATGATGTACTCGGATAAACCATCGTTTTAGCTTTCCAAAATTCTGTCTTCAAATCCTTGGGAGGAGCAAAACTATCGAGATAACCTAGACCAACACCATAGGTTGTTTCCTCTTCCAGTCCGCAGATATTGGGAAGTCTTCTTTTCGGATTTACATAATCGAAAACCGGAACCTCTGCAATCAATCCTTCGACAAAGCAGGTCAATTGCTGACATCTTGCAGATTCAAGGGTATATCTGTAAAGCTGATTACAGGCTTTGGCAACTTTTTTATCAGATAAACTGGAACTATTGTCATAAATCGTCCTCTTATGGGTTTCCCCGTTTACTATGAGTACTTTTTTTGAATTCAGCAAGCTGTCAAGTTTTTTCAACCTTTCTGAATATTGTTTTTTAATCTCGGATAATCCCAGGGAGGAGCTGCATTCTTCCGCAACTTTACTAAGGCCCAACTTGATATTCCAGAAAAGCCAGAAAGCTATACTGCCGTTAAAATATCTGACAATATCCCTGGCAAAGGTTTCCTGGGAGCCAGACATATGCACTTCCTGGAGCTTGCGGCCGGCTATTTCCAAAAAAAGTTTCTGCCCGTCACTAAAACCCTTAAAATTAAAATAACCTATTTTTTTGACAACTTTCCCCAGAACTGGAAACATATTGACCCTGCCGGTTAAGCCTGAGTCCCCCTTCAGATAAGTATTAAGCTCCTTTGTGATTTCATTAAAACACGAGGGAGGAGATGCTGCCGGTTCATAGAGGGCCATCTTGGATATTTTATCGGCGATAATTCTGGAAGAGACTATTTCCTCTTCCGAAATTATTACTTGAATTTGATTGGGGAAGGTTTTCAGCTTTAACAAGGACTTTTCAGATGATATTTTCTTAAATTTACGGGTCAGCCATTGCCCGAATATCTGCTCACCGGTTCGGTTATAATAGACATCTGCTTTTTCTAATTGTTTTAATTCCAATAAAGCCCAATTATAGGCAAGCGGTTTACTTTTAAGGTTTGGAACATATCTGCGTAAACACCTTCTTAATTCAGGAGAATCTGTAAGCGTCGTTTTAGATGATAATTTTATATTTTGGATGATGTCCTTCCAAACATCGTATTTAACAACCTCGCGGGGACGAGCGGTCCCCATTTTTTCCAGAATTTCCGGAGCATTCATTCTATAAATCCTATTTATGTTCTATTTTCAAAAAAAGTTCGTACTTTAAAGAGGAAACCTTTCCTTGTCAAGAAAAACACAAAAAACCAAGTACTTATAAAAAAAACAATCAACCTACTACAAAACCAAGGTTCTCAATTTGTCCCCTTTCCACAAATTTGCCCGGAAAGACTAACTTTTCTAAAAAAAGCATTGCACCTGATACACAAATGTGCCAAAAAGGGTTTCAAAACAGATAATTTTCAACCTGCTGATATTGGAACCACTTATAATGAAAAGTTTTACCCTTTCCCTTTTGGACCGGGACAACCTGAATCTTGTTCTGGACAACCTGAAACTTGGGGTTATTGCCCATACCCCGGAACGTATCATCACGGTTTTTAATAAAGAAGCCGAAAAAATAACCGGTTATACAAAGGAAGAGGTGATCGGAAAAGACTGCCATATTGTTTTCCAAGCCCCTTTTTGTGGTTCCAAATGCTCTTTTTGTAAACAAACCCCTGATTTAACCTCAAAAACCAAGGAATACCCGGTTACCACCATCACCAAAAATGGAGAAACCCGGCAGCTTCAAATGACAGTATCTGCCATCATCGATAATACCGGCATATTTAAAGGGGTAATTGCCTCTTTCAAAGATATGACCGATTCCATAAGGCTATCCCTCCGGGCGGAAAACCTGTCCAGTTTTGCCGGAATCATCGGCAGGGACAAAGCCATGCAGGATATTTTCCGGCAAATCCGGGATGTGGCCCTGTACCATTACCCGGTCCATGTATCCGGTGATACCGGAACCGGCAAGGAGCGGGTGGCCTATGCCATCCATGACATCTCCTCCTATGGAACAGGCACTTTTGTGCCGGTAAACTGCGGAGCCATCCCCGAAGGGATAGTGGAAAGTGAATTGTTCGGCCACGTTAAAGGCGCATTTTCAGGGGCCATAAAAGAAAGAAAAGGACGGTTCGAGCTGGCTGACAAAGGCACCCTTTTCTTGGATGAAGTGGCGGAGCTTCCATTAAAAATCCAGGTCAAACTCCTCAGATTTCTCCAGGAAGGTTCCTTTGAAAAGGTTGGTGGAGAAAAAAAAATCTCCGTGGATGTCAGGATTATCAGCGCCACCAACAAAAACATCAAAGAAGAGGTGCGCCAGGGGAGGTTCAGAGAAGACCTGTACTACCGGCTCAACGTCATCCCCATTCACCTGCCCCCCCTGCGAAAGCGCCAAAGTGATATCCCTCTTCTGGCTGCCCATTTCCTCAAGGAAGCAGAACAGGAAAGCGAAAACAAAGTCCCGGAACTTACCCCGGAAGCCCTTAATCTCATGATGGATTACCAATGGCCGGGCAATGTCAGGGAATTAAAAAATGTAATCCAATTTTCCGTGGTCCGGTCCCGGGGAGATAAAATTCTGCCCAAAGACCTGCCCACAGATATTACCGGAGACCCCAATACTCTTCTGCCTCCCCCTGACTTTTCACCCATGCAAGCCCCCCTGCCCCGGGGTAAGCTGACCATTGAATCGGTCAAGATAGCCCTGACAAAAACAGGAGGCAACAAATCAAAGGCGGCAAGAGTTCTGGGAGTAGGCCGGGCCACCCTTTATCGCTTTCTGGCCCAGAACAAGACCATAAAAGAGTATGCCAATCATTTTTAACCACCCTGGCATTCAAAAAACCACCTGCATTTGACATCGATCAGCCGATACCATATGCAGGTGGATTCATCAAAAAGTTCTGCCGCTAAATTACCGATAAAAAAAATCAAATCAAAACCGGCCAGGGAAATTTATTAACTCAACTTAAATCCTCCATGGATCTTGTCCAGGGAAAATCGAACCATTTCTCCTTTTTTAAACTTGCCCTTGAGAATAGCCAGGGACAAAGGATTTTCAATCTCCTGCTGGATCACCCGTTTCAATGGACGTGCCCCAAACCCGGGATCATACCCCTTTTTAGCAAGATATGCCAGGCCGTCTGTCGTAACCTGAATGGAAAGGTTTTTTGGGGCCAGGCGCTTGTTCAAGGCCGTAATCTGAATCGCAGCAATATCCATGATATTTTCCACGGTCAGGGCATGGAAGGTGATAATTTCATCAATCCTGTTTAAAAATTCAGGTCGGAAAGCCTCCTTAAGAGCCTGCTCAATGCCCTGATCAATATCTGCCGGGGTAGTGCCGGAAGTTCCGGCATCCAAAAGAAATCGGGATCCAATATTGGAGGTCATGATGATAATAGTATTTTTAAAATCCACGGTTCGGCCATGGCCATCGGTCATCCTGCCATCATCCAACACCTGGAGCAAAACATTAAAAATATCGGGATGGGCTTTTTCAATTTCATCAAAGAGAATAACCGAATAGGGACGACGCCGAACCGCCTCGGTGAGATAACCTCCTTCATCATATCCCACATATCCCGGAGGGGCTCCAATAAGCCTGGCCACGGAATGTTTTTCCATATATTCGGACATATCCACCCTCACCATTGCATCGGGAGAATCAAACATAAAGGCTGCCAGGGATTTGGCAAGTTCAGTCTTGCCAACTCCCGTGGGTCCCATGAAAATAAAGGTACCGATGGGTCGGTCTTCGGGCTGGAGCCCTGCCCTAGCTCTTCGGACTGCATTTGAGACGGCATCAATGGCCTTTGACTGGCCAATAACCCTTTTTTTAATATAGTCTTCCATGTGAACCAGCTTTTCTTGTTCCCCTTGAAGCATTTTGGATACCGGGATATTTGTCCAGGAAGAAACCACTTCCGCCACATCGGCTTCATCCACATCTTCTTTCAGCATTTTCCGTGTTTTCTGAAGTTCACGGAGCTTTGTTTTTTGATCATCCAGATCATGGTTGAGTTGTGCAATGGTGCCATAACGGATTTTGGCTACCTTTTCAAGATCCCCGTTTCGTTCCGCCACCTGGGCTATTGTGTGACATTTATCCAGCTCTTCTCTGATCCCTGAAATCTTCTGGATCAATTTTTTTTCAGTATCCCAGTGAAGCTTTAATGGTCTGATCTCCTCTTCCATTACGGCAATATTTTTTTCCAACTGTTTAAGGCGTTCCTTGGATGCCCTATCCTTTTCCTTAAGCAAAGCCTGGCGTTCTATCTGAAACTGGGTAATCCTTCGCTGGATCTCATCAATGGCCCGGGGCATGGAATCTATTTCGATGCGTAACCTTGATGCACATTCATCAATCAGATCAACGGCCTTATCCGGAAGAAAACGATCGGCAATATAACGATTGGACAAGACAGCTGCCGCCACAATGGCAGAATCCTTGATACGTATCCCGTGGTGAACCTCATATTTTTCCTTAAGCCCCCTGAGAATGGAAATGGTGTCCTCAATGGTGGGTTCGTTTACCAAAACCTGTTGGAAACGCCTTTCCAGAGCTGCATCCTTTTCTATATATTTACGATATTCATTCAAAGTGGTGGCTCCCACACACCTCAAAGTTCCCCGGGCAAGGGCAGGCTTGAGCATATTGGAAGCGTCCACGGAACCTTCGGCAGCTCCTGCACCCACAACGGTGTGCAATTCGTCGATAAAAAGCACCACCTCTCCCTGGGCGCTCTCTACTTCCTTTAGCACGGCTTTAAGCCGCTCCTCAAATTCCCCCCGAAACTTAGCTCCGGCCAGAAGGGCTCCCATATCCAAAGCAATTACTCTCCTGTTCTTCAAGGAATCGGGCACATCCCCTTCCACAATTCTCTGGGCAAGCCCCTCAACAATAGCCGTTTTTCCCACCCCTGGTTCCCCAATAAGGACAGGGTTGTTTTTCCGTCTTCTTGATAAAACCTGTACAATACGCCGAATCTCTTCATCCCGGCCAATCACCGGATCAAGTTTACCGCTCCGGGCAAGCTGGGTCAGGTCCCGACCAAATTTTTCCAAGGCCTGGTATTTTTCCTCGGGGTTTTGATCTGTAACCCGCTGGTTGCCCCGGATATCTTTTAGAACAGATAAAATGGAGGCCTTGGTTACCCCATAACTTTCCAGAAGCAAAGCAGCATCCTCCTTTGCCTGGGTCATGGCCAAAAGAATATGTTCCAGACTCACATATTGGTCCTTCATTTTCTGTGCCTCTGCAAAGGCAATGTCCAGCATTTTCCGGCTTTCCCGGGACAGATAACACTCTGCTGCACCTGTAATCTGAACCCGCTTTTCCAATCCATCGGTCACTGCCTGTTTTAAAACAGGGATCGAGATACCAATTTTTCTTAAAATTGACATGACAAACCCTTCATCGTCCCCAAGCATGGCATCTAAAAAATGAATGGGATCAATGGATTGGTGATTCATTTTATCAGCCAATTGCTGGGCGGATTGCAACAATTCCTGGGATTTCATGGTTAATTTATCAAATTGCATACTTTATCCTTTGTATTATTATTTATTGTTTTCAATATAAAGTAATACAGCCTATCTCTGCGTCAAGGGCAGAGAAAAATATTTTAATGCCCGAAAAATCAGGGCCGGCAGTAAAGAAAGAGAAAGGATTTGCACATTGACAACCCCCACTTTGTGGTATACTCTTAATTAGCTTTGATTAGTTTTATATGAAACTTAATTCAACTTATTGTAATTATAAGAGTTTCATTTTTTGTTGTGGCCAGGCCCAATACCATGCTCCGGCCATGCCGGTTATTTTAAATTAACCCAAATATTTGAGAAGAGCAACCATGGACAGCAGTAACTTCAAAGAAGTCAGATCACGACTTGCTAAAACCCAGAAAGAACTGGCCCAGCTTCTCGGCATCTCCATAAAAGCAATACACAGTTATGAACAGGGCTGGCGAAAAATCCCCCACCACGTTGAACGCCAACTCCTCTTCCTTGTTTCCAGGGTTATAAATACCAATAAAACCAATAAAAAATGCTGGGATATCCAAAAATGCCCGGAAAATAAACTTATGAAATGTCCGGCCTGGGAATTTAAGGCGGGAGATTTATGTTGGTTTATCAACGGAACTAAATGCAGCGGAGAAGCCCATAATTCATGGGAAAACAAAATGGAAGAATGCAGAGGCTGCGCTGTTTTTATAAATTTTTTTAAAAATGAAAAAGGGATATTGACCAATGGATGAATTTTTAATTGATAAAGCAGCTTGTCACACAGAAAGGGAAAACATATCTGAACACCGCCAGGAACTGCCAAAGGTGATTGACAAGATCATGGCATCCATGAGCGATGAAAATTGTTTTGCCCATATCGGTGATGAACCCATCCATTTTACCACCTCGGTCAAAGAAATGATCGATAAATTCAGGGAAATTCTTTTCCCGGGATACTTTGCCCGGGAGAAAGTAGATACAGCCAATATCCTTTATAATACAGGGCAGGCTGTGTCCCAACTCTATGATATCCTGTCGGAACAGATCATCCATGTACTGCGCCATGACTGCCTGCGATATGAACTTCAATGCGCAGAATGCGAGCCCCGGGGCAATGATGTCGCCCTGGAAGTAATCCGGGCCATTCCTGACCTGCGCCGTTCCCTGGCCGAGGATGTGAAAGGGGCATATGATGGAGATCCTGCTGCAAAGAGCCATGATGAGGTAATTTTTTCCTATCCTGGCCTCTATGCCATTACAGTTTATAGAATTGCCAATCTTTTACACAAACTAAATATTCCCCAGCTCCCTCGAATCATGTCCGAATATGCCCATAGTCTTACGGGCATAGATATCCACCCCGGTGCCACCATTGGCAATAGATTTGTTATTGACCATGGTACAGGGGTTGTGGTGGGAGAGACCTCTGTCATCGGCAACAACGTCCGGATCTACCAAAACGTAACCATCGGAGCTTTGTCCCTGCCACCCAATGCCGGAGAAAAACTCAGGGACGCCAAACGACACCCAACCATCGAAGATGATGTTATAATTTACTCCGGTGCCACCATCCTGGGGGGAGACACAATAATCGGTGCCCGATCTGTAGTTGGAGGAAATGTCTGGCTGACCAACTCAATCCCCCCTGATACCAAAGTATTCATGGAATCCCCCCACCTCGTTTATAAAAACCAGGACACAAAAAAGGAATCCCGCCATGAAAATCCTGTCTGATATCACAAAAACCTGCGGCAACACCCCCCTGGTCTTTCTTGAAAAAGCTTCCAGGGAATGCGGAGCAAACCTCTATGGAAAATTGGAATTTTTCAATCCCATGTCCAGTGTCAAGGACCGGATCGGTCTTGCCATGATCCAGGACGGATTTAAAACCGGAAAAATTAACACAAATACCGTTATTGTAGAGCCTACATCGGGGAATACCGGTATTGCCCTGGCCTTTGTTGCAAGGGTGCAAAACCTTGAGCTGATTCTGACCATGCCCGAAACCATGAGTGCAGAACGTAGGCAATTGCTCAGCCACCTGGGAGCAAAACTTGTATTAACGCCGGGCACGGAAGGAATGAAGGGAGCCATTGCCAGAGCCCAAAAAATTGTGGAGACCACACCCAATGCCTTTATGCCGGACCAGTTTTCCAACCCGGCCAACCCCGAAATCCATCGTCAAACCACGGGACCCGAAATCTGGGAGGCCACCCAGGGTAAAATAGATATATTTGTGGCCGGCGTAGGCACAGGAGGTACCATCACCGGCGTTTCCCAAAGCCTGAAACAAAAGAATCCAAAACTCTTATCGGTTGCAGTGGAACCTGCCGATTCACCGGTTATCTCCGGCGGGTCCCCGGGACCCCACAAGATCCAAGGCATTGGTGCCGGATTTATTCCCGCCAATTTAAATACCAGAATAATTGACCAAATTATCCAGGTTGAATCCGACCACGCCTTCTCGGGATCAAAACAATTGGCAAAAGATCATGGAATTTTCTGCGGGATTTCATCGGGAGCAGCATTTTATGCAGCCAAAGAAGTTGGAAAAAAGAACCCGGGCAAAAATATTGTCTTCATTGTCTGTGACACAGGGGAAAGATATCTCAGCACTGACCTGTTCGCCGGCAGGTAGAATCAACAACCTGTGGAAGAAACACCCACAATGGCAATTGTAAAACATCAGTCACACATAAAATCAATCTTATTTTCCGTAGGATTTTTTTCTTTTATACAATTGCTGTCAAAAAGATACTTGATTTAACTCAATGATTTATTTATGATCACTCATTTAAATTTTTTATTATTCATCCAAGGTAAACTCCGGTAGGTCATCCAATAACCGTCTTTGAACCGGAAATGCTTAGCTCTGTCTGACCATAGAAATTGAAGTTGCCATTGAATACGGCAATTTCCCCATTGATCCAATGGTTTAATTATCAAAGGAGAGTTCCCATGATCAGTACAAGATTAAAAGTCTATTTTTTAGGGGCACTGATTGGAGCAATCGTAATCGCTCTGATCGGTTTTTACTACACCAAAATGGATTTGCCACCATATCCGGATAAGATTGTGACTGAAGAAGGAAAGCTTCTGAGCGGAAAAAATCAGATTATGGCGGGACAAAAAATATTTCAACAATATGGGCTCATGGATCTTGGCAGCGTATGGGGGCATGGAACCTACCGGGGACCTGATTTTACCGCCCAGGCGCTTCACCTCATGGGTCAAAACATGCGAAAATATTTAACTGAACAAAAATTTTCAACAACATACGACAGCCTTACTACCGGACCAAAAGGAGCCGTGGATGCTGTGGTGATCCAGCAAATCAAGCAAAACAGATATGACAAAAAAACGGATACATTGACATTTTCATATATTCAGCAGGCAGCGTTCTTGGCAAACCAGTCTTTTTACCTGGACCTTTTTACTAGAGGAGACGATACAGGCCCCATCCGGGGAGGAGTTATCAAAGATCCCAAGGACATAAAAGATCTGGCAGCATTTTTTTACTGGACCGCGTGGTGCGCCGGAACCATTCGCCCCGGCGATACCCATACCTATACCAACAACTGGCCCCATGACCCTGAAGCGGGAAATTTTGTTTCTGGAAAAGCACTTGTCTGGTCTGCGATTTCTCTTGTGGCCTTTGGAGTGTGTCTAGGAATTTTTATTTTTATCTATCATAAATATCGCTTCAACCATGGACATCTCGCATTTAACGATAAACTCGCCATTGAACTTACGAATACCGGTATTTCCAGCAGCCAGAAAAAAACTGCTAAGTTTTTCTTTGTCGTATCAGCTTTATTTTTCCTTCAAGTCAATATGGGCGGGCTGATGGCACATTATACAGTCCATCCCAGCACATTTTACGGGATGGATTTTATCGCAAGTTTTGTTCCATACAACTGGGTAAAAACATGGCATCTGCAACTCGCAGTTTTCTGGATTGCAACTTCCTGGATAGGAATGACCCTTTTTGTGGCACCTAAAGTAGGCGGAAAAGAACCTGTTGCACAGGGTTTTCTGGTGGATGTTTTATTTATTGCGGTGGTCATTGTTGTCGTGGGCAGTCTGACCGGAGAAGTATTAGGCATCAAAGGTCTATTGGGTGATACCTGGTTCTGGCTGGGACATCAGGGATGGGAATTTTTAGAACTTGGCCGACTCTGGCAGATACTTCTTCTTGTGGGATTGGTTTTGTGGCTGATCCTTGTGGTCCGTGCACTAAAAGATCATTTCGGGCCGGGCAAATCCCATTGGGGATTGCCTCACTTTTTAGCTTATTCAGGTGTTGCAGTTGTGGGATTTTTTTGTTTCGGATTGTTTTATGATTCCAACTCCCACCTGACCATTGCTGATTTCTGGCGCTGGTGGGTAGTTCATACATGGGTTGAAGGGGCCTTCGAATTTTTTGCAGCGGCTGCCATTGTTTTTGTAACAGTAAACCTTGGGCTGGTTAAACTTGAAGCTGGACTTCGTACAGTCTATTTCACAGTCGGATTGGCATTGTTTGCCGGAATTATCGGTGTGGGGCACCACTATTATTGGTTTGGCGAACCATCTCTCTGGCTTGCACTTGGATCCACAATTTCTGCCCTTGAACCGGTCCCCATCTTTCTTTTGCTGGCAGAAGTCTGGCATGGACAAAAAGCACTTATTCAAGGAGGCAGTTCCTATCCATATAAATATCCCTTGATGTTCCTTATGGCTGCCATATTCTGGGAGTTTTTAGGAGCTGGTGTTATGGGGCTTTCCATCACGACGCCGGTGGTCAACTATTACGAACATTCCACATACCTGACAGTCAATCATGGACATACTGCCTTGTTCGGTACTTATGGTATCCTGGCCATCGGTCTTTTGTTGTTTTCCATGCGCAGTATCGTAAAAGACAGTGGATGGAATGAAAACTTTCTTAAGGTGACATTTTGGGGAACCAATATCGGACTTTTCGTGATGTTTACCTGTACACTTCTGCCGGTGGGTATCCTCCAGGTTCTTGATAATATTGACAATGGGTTCTGGCATGCACGATCCTATGCGTTTTGGTCCAAAGATATTATTTTATTTCTCGGACAGGCAAGGATGATACCTGACCTTCTTATAATTATTGGTGCCACCTCCCTGGTTTTATTCATGGGCAACGCTATGATGCACCTGAAACCTGTAACCATAAAACCCGGACAACCTTTTCCATGATTAAGGGATAAATTGAACCCCAGCCAAGTATCAGATGATCACCTGGGCCCCTGATGAAAGCTTTTGGTATTGTCTGATACTTTGGTTTTATACCGATAACGATGGGTGAAAAAACCTCCATATGAACACATGGAGGATGTCCGATCACTTTTACTCTATCAAAACCTACGCCTTCTATTGAGGGCCAGGTCATTATTTTTCAACTTCGTCCTGTCGGGACCATAGCCTCCGTGCAATACTAGATCCACCCAGTCATCCAGCAATGAATAATCGATATCTTCAATCTCTATTTCAGTATTTCTTCCTTCAAAAAAATCTGATCCATTTAAATTACCCCGCACGGGCAATCCACCCACCCGGCGCATCCTCCCCTGTAAATTACTGGAAAGGGTTTTCTTTGCATCCCGAAGATAAAAAATAAGTTTTTTCCATGGATCAAAAACAATGATATTGTTTGATATTATCCCACTATTGAAGGAATCAGGTAAATCAAAGCCCAGTAAAACAAAAACATGATCCCCCATGAAAGAGCTATCCTCATACATTGCATACTCAAATTTATGGGATCTGGCCCTCTTCTGGAGTTGTTTTTTAAAGTCATGGGAACATTCTTTAAAAAAATTATATAAAAGATAAAACCCTGCAAGGGCCATCTCATAGCAATTGGCTATGGAAACATGAAGGGCATGCATCAAGGCTACCTTGTCACGCTCATATGGATTTATTCGCACAATATCACTATTTTTATTAAATGTATCGTTCCTTAGCAGTTTTTGAGCAGTCCTATATTTCCCCCATCTTGAAAAGGGCGTTTTTGATCCGTAAAAATACCTGGTGGCAGAAACAGGAAAGGCCCCATTTATATGGATGGATATTTTTTCAAGGGTTTCAAATAATTGACGATGACCAGTCATTCCACTTAAAGAAAGGGTGAATTCATCCATTAGAGGAAATTGTGTTTTGACACAAAGGTCACATACCCTGACCCTGTCGCCTTTTGAATGGGAATATTTATTTTTTGCTCTGAGCATGGGTGTTGCCCACTGAACCCTGGACTGGGAACAGGCATCACATATAATCTTTCCACAGGACCTGCAATGATGTTTCCTATTAAACATGGAAAACACCGTCGAACATAGAGAACACTTATTTGTACTTGAATCTGGTTGCCACATATCATACCTTTTAACTATTTATCACCTTAAATACCCCATTAGATGCTATGCACCTATATTATAGATATAATCAGTGATGTCCGGTTAGGTTTTTGCTTGCTGTAAGTTTTTTCGGTCTTTGACAATATTGTCCCCATTGGGATTATCCGGGACCTGATTTTGACCACTAATCAGTTCATTCAAAATTGTAGTCCGTAACTCTCGGACCCT
>JAAELK010000392.1 GCA_024226935.1 Desulfobacteraceae bacterium | reverse complement strand
CTACATCCCTCGGTCTTGGTGCATCGCTTACCACTCTTACTGCCGCTTCTCCTCGCTCTACTGCCTCTGCTACACTCGCCATTGTTTCATCGTATGTCGCCGGCATCCTGTCATCTGAAACCTTAACTCCTCTTCTTGCCTTTTCTCTCGCCTCTTCTCCAGCAGCTTCGCCCCGATCTCTTGCTGCCCTTGACTCATCTGACATCCCTGCCCGTTCAACTCCGCCACGTGCTCTACCCACTGCCGCGGCTCCTCGCTCTACTGCACGATGATAACTCTCCGGTAAAACCCCTTCAGATCCCGCTCCTTCTAACTCCTCCCATCTATCTTCCGGTAAACGCTCAAACTCTCCGTCCCTAGATGTTCCCTCATGCCTTCCCACCCACTCAGCAAGTATCTCCCCTACATCCCTCGGTCTTGGTGCATCGCTTACCACTCTTACTGCCGCTTCTCCTCGCTCTACTGCCTCTGCTACACTCGCCATTGTTTCATCGTATGTCGCCGGCATCCTGTCATCTGAAACCTTAACTCCTCTTCTTG
>JAAELK010000391.1 GCA_024226935.1 Desulfobacteraceae bacterium | reverse complement strand
GCGGGCAGCCAGGAAAAATTTGTGTTCCCATCAAAGATATTTGGGTCTTTCCTCTTGATAAAAAGTTTAGAGTTTTGCTTAAATCAACTCATGAATGACTAACCCGAATATTTACTTCCTGTGGACACTTTTTTCAAAAAAAAACATCCGACCTTAAAAGAGTACTTACAACAAATTGCTCAAGAAAAAAAGTTAGAAAAAGTAATCGTATCTTTTGATAAAGCTGTAGGCAAATATACCAACAATCAAAAGTACTTTTATGGTTTTGTGCAAGAAATAGATAAAGGTAAGAAAATTGAAATGACCTTTCTTACTCCCTATCTTGATGGTATAGCCCGTTGGTTATTAATGTTTACAAATAGTATTCGAATTCACTCCCCAAAAAGTTTAATCTCTGAAATCAACCAATTAGTTGATGAACTTAAAATAAATTACAAATAATTTAAACACTGCTGACATACTGTTGTCACTCCTCATATTTATATTAGTTTCATCAAACCAAAAAAGGAGGAAGTATGATGAAAATTGAAAACAGTATGACAAAGATTCATTATGTTGAAGAAGGGAAAGGAGATCTTACATTATTATTTATCCATGGTTGGTGTATCAACTATAGTTACTGGTCAAGTCAAATTAAATATTTTAGTCGACAATATAAAGTTATTGCTATTGATTTACCCGGATTTGGGAAGTCTACATCAATCCGAAATGAGTGGACAATTGAAAAGTATGGTGAAGATATTATTAATGTAATAGAAAAATTACAATTAAATAATGTAATCCTGATTGGACATTCCATGGGTGGAGAGATCATGTTGGAAGCAGCGTTAAAAAAACATAAATCTATTATTGGATTGGTCGGAGTTGATAACTTTAAAATGATTGATGTTCAATTCAGCCAAGAGCAATTAGAGGAAATGACTTCCTTTTTTGATCAACTGGAAAAAGATTTTAGCAACATGGGACCGGTCTATGCTGATAGAATGTTATTTCATACATCGACCGATAACACAGTTAGGACGAGAGTTAAAAATGACATTTCCAATACAGACCCACAAGTTGGTTTTTTATCTCTTGCAGGCTTAATAAAATATGGAATGTCAGAACCCGCAAAATTATCCGAATTAAATTATAAATTATTCTTGATAAATAGTGACGCGACACCAACAAATATAATTGGACTTGAAAAGCATTGTAAAAGTTCTTTTGAAATACTTAATATTCACACAACCGGGCATTATCCCATGATTGAAAAAGCAGATGAATTTAACAGATTACTCGAATTAGTTATTCAGAAAACAAATCAGAAAAGTACGTAAAAGGTGATCCTTCTTTGAAAGTGTAGACATAAAATCATGCTGCATTCTCGTATGATTTCACCATACATCTGTTCTCAAAAACCTGGGGACTTTCAAAAAAGAAAAAAGCTCTTTGACAATAGAATTTTAGTCTGAACTATTAATGTTCGGTAAACTCCTTGATTACTTCAAAAAAGGACGGATTAAGTCCGTCTATCTCAACTAACTGATCTTTACAGGCATCATTACTGATTTCACCATCCTCAACAATGTGAAATAACCAAAAAGAAGACTGAAGTATCTGTAAGGTATCAAATACTTCAATATGACCTAATTCCAACACATAATCACCCTCGTTGCCATTTGCATCCCAAATGTAAATTTTATAGGCTCCAGCTTTGTTGACTACCACATCTTTTTTTAATTGATCAAAGTAAGATTTGTAGGTGTGTACTTCGTATATAAGTGGTCCTTGTGTTGCATTTGTTAAAAAAGAAATGCCCTCCCCTTCTTCCAAATCAATATTTTCAGGCAGTGGAATTGATCCGTCGTATTCAGGCAGATTTTTCTGCACAGGACCAACAAAAGCAATTGTAGGTAATATCGTCTCATAAACGCCGCAAGCAGGTACAATGGAACCAAAATGAACACGTCTTCCTGTAACACCGTTTTCATCTGTAACAATCAGCGAATGAATCTCACCGCTGGCATCTTCCATAACTTGAGTTGTATCTGTTACGTCATTTTCATTAAGCCAGAAATGATAGCCGTCCACATCCACACTTTTTTCAAAAGATGCGTATAAAGCCTGGGAATATTCTATTGGATAGACACCTGTATGCACTTCCGGAAGATCTCTGGGAATGACTGTTGGAACATGGGAAAAGGAAGAATTCGTTATCCCAACCACGATAGCAACTGCAAACATCAATACTTTTTTCATAGGTCTCCTTTTTACTTTAAGTAGGTCTTAGTAAATTTTTTGGTTCTGTTCAGCTTACCAATGAAAAAGTTACCCTCCTCTTTAAAAAAAGAGGAGGGCGTTTTGCATCAGTTATTTTTCATAAACAGGAATTTCCCACTTACCATTCTACAGAGAAAAAGCCTTGAAACTATTTTGATCTATTGTTGAAAAACAAACCATGGCAACTGTTTTGGAACTTGACTCCATTACCATGGAGACTGCAACTTAATATTGTAATATGCTGTTTGTCAAGTTAATTTGGTCCTGTTGCAAAAAAAATATTACCCATGTCAGACTTGATCTAAAAATGCCATAAAATCCCTGGTTGGCTCTGACAGGCTCAAGATAGCGACAGATTTTGAGGATATGCTCGCAGGAAAACTCACCGCCCCATTTGGTCTTTTCCAGAATTTGGACATATTTTGTATACAGTTCTGCATTAGTCGGTTGTTTTTTTGAGGCTGATAATTGACAATTATTTTCAATGGTGATATGGAATCTGTCCAGTTTATTAATATTATTTATTAAAGGATTTTTTTGTTTTCTAAATTATTAGATATTGTGCCAGTCGTTACTGATAAAAGATAATCAGAAATGTATTGGTGTAAAATTTTAGAGTAGCCCTTCCATGTTTTCATGTTGGGGTGCAATTACATTTTCCGTTCGGAAATCGTATTGCACTCGTCCTTTCTGTATTGTCTTTCATTTGTAACGACTTTTCCTTCACAGTATAAATTTATTTCATTTAGTCAGAATAGTGTTGTCCTGAATACTGTTGTTTCAACACTGTTCAATTAATTTAAAAGGAAAGAACATTGAAAATTAGAGTATCAAACAAAAAAGAACAGCGGCAGACAGAAATTGAAAACATTCACAAGGCCGCATTCAGAAAAACAGTAAGTGCAGAAAAGGCTCAGGAAATAGTCAATCTTGTGCACGATTTATTTGACGATGAAACGGCAATGCCAATACATTCGCTTGTAGCCATCGAAAACGAAAAACTGATCGGACATGTCCTTTTTACAAAAGTGACTATCACCGATTGCCCGGTAGAAGTTGAAGCACAGATTTTAGCACCACTTGCAGTATTACCAGATTGTCAATCAACTGGGATCGGTGGTCGTCTTATTAAAGAAGGATTGCACCTACTGAAAGAAGCAGGAACCGATCTGGTTTTCGTATTAGGACACATTGATTATTACCCACGATCAGGATTTATCAACGATGCTAAAAGTCTGGGTTTTGAAGCGCCGTATTACATTCCAGAAGAGTTTGCAGGAGCATGGATGGTAATGGAGCTTTCTTCAGGGATTATTGGTAAGGCCAAGGGAAAGGTGGAATGTTCAGATGTACTGAACCAGCCACAACATTGGAGGGAATAATGAAATATACAACTAAACTACCCCATGACAGATCTGGGATAGATGAAGAGGCGTTCGAATTGATTCATGAAGGGGTTCCACAAGAGGTATTCCTTATCATGTCGTTTACAAGGCGAATACCTAAAGGAAAAGTTGTTTTTAATGATAGCTTTCAGGCAAATTGTTAATTTAATATGACACATTGATAAAGGAGCGGGGAGGAAGTTGTCCTTTCCGCTCTTCCAATCCCATCCAGTCAGGATCAGATTAGCTACCCCTAATTCACGAGTTAACTGATCATGAATATAACTGATGTCAGGAGTTCTGAAATTGGACTCCACTATATATACCTATTAATTGTCTTATTATATTATTGACAATAATCGCAAAAAAGAATTAACTGTAAGGTATTATTTTTTATAAAAAGGTAGGTGCTGTCCCGGGATTAATTTGAAGTATGATTCATGCTTTAAATAAAACATTGACCATTCAGGACAAGCACATCTTATTCGGAGCGTTCTCTTAGTTTATCAAAATAGTTACCTGAAGATGTTATTACAAGTTTGTTTTCATCTAGATAGCTTGAATAAAAGCTGAACTTTCACCAGAGTATTGGGTACAAAGTGGAGATATTACAAGAGGACTGAATAAATAACGTAAAAGTGGAGGTTTTGATGAAACGGAGATTTTTTTTAAAGTTATCGACAGTTGGCGCACTGTCAATGCTCTTTTTGCGAAACTCTGCGAATGGAGCAGTTACGAGTACGATTACAGCCGGTAATCCAAGCCCGTCCAAAACAATAACCGCAGCTGTAGATACTGTGTTACCTGAAGATCCTGAAGTTGAAAATGATTTCAAGGCATCTGATTATGGCGCTGATAAGTATTTGGCGATTAAACTCGGATATCTGGGGCAGCTACTTATGCTCTATTATCTTAATAAGTACTCACTAAAAGTCGCCGGTCGTACTTTTCTTGGTTGCAACCCTGAGCAACGCAAAGAATCAATTAAAATGTGGTTTTTTGAGAGAGAAAGTTGTTCAAAATTTGAACAGGATATGCTTTCAGGACTGATATCAATGACTGCGTCTGGTACTTTTGAGGGCTTGGAAAAAGATGAAAGGGAAAAATTGTATGAGGCTATGGGTTGGTTTGATCCTCAGGATCCTGATAATACATTTCATCTTCCATGTAATGGCTATACTGATTTTTCTTAGAGCTAAATTATGGTTTTTTAGACAAAGATTCCAAATTACCATTCAATTATAAAGTCTGTGGAGAAAAAAATGACTAATAAAGAGTATGCGGACGTGGTTATTGTTGGGGCAGGAGCCGGAGGAGCCACTGTTGGTGCTGAGCTTGCTGAAGCAGGTGCAAAAGTTGTATTTCTTGAAGCGGGTATGGATTTAGATATAACATATGGATCAGAAAATCATTTTGCTGAATCTCAGAATATGGGGAATTTTGTTGATCAGGATCTTTTCTGGCATGAGCAATACACTGGAACAAATTGGCGTACCGATATGGGGGAGTGTGTGGGTGGAGGTACGACGACGTATGGAGGCGTTCTTGAAGAATCAGTGCCTGAAGATTTTAAAAAATGGCCGTTCAGTCATGAAGAGTTTAAACCCTATATTCAGCTTACAAAAAAAAGATATCATGTTGGGCGATGGAACATAGAAGATCTCAGTCCTTGTGCAAAACATCTTCATGAAATCAGTGAAGGCGAACTTGAACCTATTCAGTCGGGCTATTTAAAAGAACCATTTGAAGAGTTTGGAGTTTATCATGGTAAATGTAATCTTTGTCGTATGTGTCTTATGGGTTGCAAGTTCAATGCAAAATCAAATGCATTAACGATTACATTGCCAAAGGCCAAGTATTACGGTGCAACAATAAAAAGTAATTGTCTTGTGACAAAGCTTGTGACGAATATATCAGGCACCCAAATTACCAGCATTAAATATTTAAAGAGAACTAAAACAGGTCGAATTAGTGAAACCTTAGAGAGAAAGGAGATATTTGCGGATAAATTTATTCTGGCTTCCGGCGCCATGATGACACCCATGATTTTGCACTGGTCAGGATCGTGGGGCAAAGCTCTTGCTAATTCATCAGGACAGGTCGGAAAAAATTTAAGGGCTCATTTTGTACGCCATACAATGGGAATTCTCAATCGGGATGATCTGAAAACTTATATTGGTCAGGTTGTTGAACTTGGAGATAAATTTAAAAACTATCACAAGGGGTTTTTGACCGAGTACAATATGGTTTCTCCACCGAGTTTTATGAGCATGATTTTTGAGATAATGAAGTCTGATGTTACAACCCGTTTTGTTGGTGTGGATTTTAAACGACTCCTGCGAAAATGGGGATCAGTTATTAACGCAACCCCAATGGCTAAAAGTGAAGATAATGGATTTACCGATAATTTTGTTTTACCTCATAAATATAAGTTGAATAAGTATGGTTTATCCATGCCAAATGTTCATCTGGAACCAAATGAAACCGAGGCCGGGTATGTTGAAGTTGGGGCAAAGTACGCAGGCGAGATGTTAAGAAAGGCTGGTGCTGATTCTGCAAATATTTTTTATGGAAAGATTGATAATGTGCATAAGAAAGGCAGTTGCAGAATGGGAACTGATCCGTCTGATTCGGTTACTGATCTTAATGGAAAATGTTGGGATCTTGATAATCTTTGGATATCTGATGGCAGCCTTTTTCCAGCGCCGTTGATGGCTAACTGTGCTTTTATCATCTACGCCCTGGCTTATAAAGTGGCTGACGGTATTCTTGACCGCGACACGCCAGTGGATTAACCCATTACTGGGTAAGAATAAACATTTAAGGCATATCCGTCATAAACTATCACGTAACACACTAATAAAATAAGCAATCCACAAGTTTTTACCATCCAGAAAAAAAAGGGGGATTTAGTTGAAAATCTTGGAACACTGAAAATGATATTTCTCTTGTGATACCAACGGTTTCCTTAATTTCCCGTGACGGATTCCCCCGGTTCCGGTTAACATTGGTGATGAGCCTGTGGTCCCAATTATCAGGAGGGTGAAATAATCATGTCGGAAAAGATACAAATCAATTATAATTTAAGCTCTTTTCATTGTCCCCATTGCAATCGGTTTCTTTTCAGGGGAAAGGTTCGGAGCTTAAGAATGGCGTGTCCTCATTGTCATAGGTTGATTGACAATAGATGGGCGTCAGCAAGGTCAGGGTGCCCAAATTACGCTTAAAAAATAGGAGATATTGTTCATGAAGAAGGCCCTTATTGTATTAGTTATATTATTCCTGGCTTTGCCCTGCTTTGCTGAACATAAAGTAGGTTCATCAGGATATCGCGTACTTCGCATCAACAGTAAGTATCGGTGCCTTTGAATTATAATGAAAATTTTAAGTCTT
>JAAELK010000390.1 GCA_024226935.1 Desulfobacteraceae bacterium | reverse complement strand
GAAGGGGACACAGATAACGACAAGCAAGACTGTGAAACAAGAGCTTTTCATCGATTGGCTGAGCGATTGAAAAAAGAATTTCCTCGTTTACCTATCATAGTCTTGCTTGATGGGCTTTACGCGAATGGCCCAATTATGGAACACTGCTTTAAAAATAAATGGAAATTCATGATAGTTTTGAAAGATAAGTCTTTGCCAAGTGTGTGGGAAGAATACGAGGTAATTAATGAGCTTGAGACAAAGAACAAAATGAAGATAACTTGGGGGAACAGAAAACAAAACTTCCAGTGGGTAAATGAAATAGAATATTGTTATGGTGCCAATAGCAAAAATAATATAATTATTCATATTGTTGTTTGCAATGAAAAATGGAAAGAGGTGAATCACTTCGGCGAAGTTGAAATTAAAAAATCTCGACACGCTTGGCTTTCCAACACTCCTCTGAATTTTTCAAATGTACATGATCTTTGCAACCTTGGTGCTCGTAATCGCTGGGCGATTGAAACAGAGATTCTGGTAGAGAAGCGACATGGATATCAATACGAGCACTGCTTTTCTTATAACTGGAATGCTATGAAGGGATATCATTATCTCATGAGACTGGGACACTTATTTTCTATTTTGGCTCAATATTCCGAACGTCTTATAAAAAAGGTAAAAGAATTTGGAGTACGCGGTTTTATAAAGCTCCTCCGAGAAACCATTGCAGGTCCATGGTTGAATGAAGAAACTGTAAAAAAACGACTCGATATGAAATATCAGCTTCGCTTGGTTTAAGTTCCTGAAAATAATTTGTGAAGAATGAACGTCCATATGGAGAGGCTCGCCCATACTCTCTAAATTCCTATGCTCAAATACGTTTGAGCCGTTTTCAATCAATATCTCTGCATGGATTTTTCTCGGCTATGTACAAAATTTGTTGGTGTGGACGCTCCATAGCTCTCAAAAAAAATGACATGCTTCAGCACTG
>JAAELK010000389.1 GCA_024226935.1 Desulfobacteraceae bacterium | reverse complement strand
TACCGCCCATGCCACCCATACCGCCCATGCCGCCCATATCAGGCATTGCAGGAGCTGCTTCTTGAGGCTTGTCTGTCACCATTGCTTCTGTTGTGATCATAAGGCCAGCAACTGATGCAGCGAATTGTAGTGCGCTGCGAGTAACCTTAGTTGGATCTAGGATACCCATTGCGATCATGTCGCCGTATTCGCCAGTCGCAGCGTTGTAACCGTAGTTACCTTCGCCAGCGCGAACGTTGTTAGCAACAACAGACTCTTCGTCACCTGCGTTCTTAGTAATTTGACGGATTGGCGCTTCCATTGCACGTAGTGCAACACGGATACCAACGTTTTGCTCTTCGTTGTCACCTTCAATGTTAGCCACTTTAGATGCGGCGCGGATAAGTGCAACACCACCACCAGCAACCACACCTTCTTCAACTGCAGCACGAGTTGCGTGAAGTGCGTCTTCTACGCGGTCTTTCTTCTCTTTCATCTCAACTTCAGTCGCAGCGCCAACTTTGATT
>JAAELK010000388.1 GCA_024226935.1 Desulfobacteraceae bacterium | reverse complement strand
GACATAATTGAAACGGGTAATAAAAGTTGGCGATTAAAGAGTAGAAAATGATATTTTTTTTAACTTTAGGGGGGTTAAAATTGGACGCTGATGGGGGGTCAATTTTGGACGCTGTTTGACAGACCCATGGATTTTAAGTTTTTGGGCTTTCCCATTGAACTCAGTAAAAATCAATTTCCGTTGAGGAAGTGTGGGAAATAAAGATCTTCAGCTTTTTTCAGAAATTTCGTGAGTTTGGACAATTAACCCCAATAAATGATTTTCCTACATTTGGTTTTTACCTTGATTTCTCGGTTTTAAAAATTCAATTTCAATTGAATTGGATTCTTTTCCATTATACAAGTATTATTGACACATATTATTGTATCTAAACACGCATCAATTTTTTCTTGCTCGGTGTAACTTTGTTTAGCTATCCTAACATACCAGGAAACGCTATTATTTTTATCTAATTTTTTGGCTGTCAAATTAAGCGGATCTATCTTTAAATGTTCATTTGCAGATAAGGATAATTTTATGGGAGGGTATTTGTCCCCATTGATTGTATAATCACAATTAGACTTTAGTGAAATTTTTAAAAGGTAATTTTCATTTTCAACAAATTGATACAAAATAGTGCAATATTTTAATTGTATCTCTTGTTGATTATTTTCCAGCGGCTGTTGTGAACACCCCCAGCTAAAAAGGCCACAAATCACAGGAATGCAAAAAAAAAGGATTGTTTTGATTATAATATCTTTCATTGATAACGGATACGTTTTTGTTCGTTTTTTTTTGTCATTGTTTATGTGTGCAATTTACCAATAACATCCTCATCTGCAACCTCATGCCAGTTTTCAGATATTAAATTATCAGGTATTGATTTAATCCGGTTGCTCTGAATGTCTTTCACATATATCTTTCCGGAACTGCCGACAATGAAAGTGAGTGTGCCTGTCTTGCCATAATCAGCTGGAATAGCAGTTATTGCCCATTCGTTTGCTATATTAATATCAATTGGTTCTTGATTTTTATCTTTATGGTTGTTTGCGCTGGTATTTATACTACTATTTTGATTTTTTTTAAAATAAATATTTTTAAAAAAATAACCATTAATCGCTTTAGATTCACCCATTGCAAAAGCTAATGATTTTTGAATTAAATTTGTTTTAACAGGATAGGCATTTTTATCCACTGTCTGCCAGAGATGAACGATAAATTGCGCATAATTGTTTATGCCGTCCTCATCCCAATCTACAGCATGATAACGTTTTTGCGCATTGTAAATTTTTTTCAAATTTTTCATTGTTTCTATTTCATTATTAATAATTTCTTTTTGTGTATATTGCTTACTATTTGTGTTCTCTTGTAAAATACAAACAGAAGCAGCTAATAAGCAAATGTATAAACCTATGATAGCACCAACTCTGAGCAGTTTTTGATTAAATATGGATATCATAGTTATTTCCTTTTATATATTTGTTAAGGGCAAAAAAGACGATATTAATTTAAAAAAATTAAGGTTAATATGATATCTATGTTAAAAACCCATATCTCAAATTTTGACCTAAGGATTATAGTTATAAACCAATGGACAATCAGGATCCGGGGCATCAATACTGCCGGAGACATATAAAGCGACTGCGTGACACCCACCTTTACAAACTTTTAAATAGTTGCAAGAGTTGCATGGTGCAGGAGCACTGGAAGCCCATGAACGAAGAATTTTAAAATACTCACTCGTATACCATTGGTCGTGAAAATCAAAAATGGATAGGTCAATTGCCGGTAAAAAGGAACATCCATTAATTTTGCCATTGCTTTTAGCGCCAATAAGCACATTGCCTGCCTCACACCCATAAGTTGCGCTTTTTTCCAAATAGTCTAAGGGAGGATTATGATAACAAAACATGGGAATAAACGAACAGTCAATTTTCGCTTCAATTTTATATTTTTTTGAATATTTGGATAATAAGGGAATAAGGTTGATATTTTGATCATAAGTCGTGCGCTCTTTTTTATATAAATCCCTTCCCCGACCCGTCGGTTTTAGACGCAGAAATTCGATTTCATTTACTTTTTTCTTTTTAGCATATTTAAATAGTTGTGGAATTGCTTCAAAATTATTTTTTCCCATTACACAATTGATACCCGTTTTTACCCCCGCATTTACCAAGAGAGTAAGCGCCCGATCTGCCAAATCAAACATTTTGGGGTTGCGAAAGACAGAATAGGTTTTGTTAATTCCATCAATGGACAAATTGACCTGACCAAAAACAGTCAGTTGCTTTGCAATTTCTTCAGTAACGGAATGTCCTGACAAGGTTAAATTGGGAACAAGTCCGATTTTACGAGCATATTCAGCTAATTCAAACAAATCAGTACGTAATAGCGCCTCACCACCACCCAGTGCAACATGAAAAACACCAATTGACTGCAATTTTTTAAGGGCCCGTTTTACTGTGGCTGTATCCATTTCCTGGCTGTCCTTTTTTCCGGATTCCATGTAGCAATGATTACACCCGACATTGCAGGCATTGGTTATAGCAAAGTGTACCTCTGTGGGAGCAGATAGTATGTTTATTGTTTGGTCCTCAGTCTCCCATAATGATGACTCAGTATAACCTAATTCACACATAAAATTGCGATCTACAAATGCCAAAAAAGGAGGGTTGTCGTTGGCAACAATTCCTCCAAAATTTTCAAAACGATGTTTCATCAGTCATTCCTTCATTCGATTATCTTGAAATAATTGAATATTGTTTGTTCATCCAATCAATAAAAATTTTATCACTAGTATTACTTAAGGTTAAATTCGGATATTTTCTCGGATTTGAGAGGATTAGGGGCTCAAAATCGTTTTCCAATAATAATGTGTGCCCGCTGATAGCAGGAAAAATACTGTTGGCTCGTTTTTCAAAAACGCCGCTTGTATAACAATGATTTAAATAAAAAGATGCAAAAAGAGCACTCATAAAAAGGGTTAATATCGAACAATTAATGATGATGCCTACGTTCGGCCAGTTAAAACGGCGCATAGAGAGCGACAGTAAAAAAGAACAAATAATACCCAAAATGCCATACAAAAAGATCGTTAATAATATTTCAGATCCTGGACTAAAAGGAGTGCTTTGAATAAAGTAGGGAACCGGCAAATATTGATATTTTTGATCTGGTATAAAAAAATTCAAAATCCATGAGCTACCAATTAAAAAAAGTGCCCATATTAATATACTAATAGGTAACAGTATGAGCATTTTTAAATTCATCCATTCCCAAAATTTCGATAATACTAATAAAATACTTAATAAAATTAGAACAATTATAATTGCGCTTTTGGAAATAGTGTCTACAAGAACATAGTGCCACTTGGATTTAGCCTTATCCATTAGGGATTGAGTAGGAAGTAAAAAAATGATGCCGGGATGTGATTCCAAAAGGTTTGAAAAAATTTTATAGCTTTTATAATAGTTTTCAAGAAATAAATAATGTTTGCCAATATGATGATAAACAATGGACATATTAGGGTATTCGTGGCTATTTTGAATTAATTGTTTTAATTCATTTATTTTATTTATGGCATCAGATCTATCAGTTGCTTCTATTTGCATATTTCTGATTATCAAATTTTCTTTACGAAATTGTGATGCATATTGATCAAGTCGTTCAATTCTTTTTTTTGCTTCTATTATTGCATCATGAGATGCCGGCAACGGATATTTAAGGACATGCCTGCTGTGTCTTTGAGCAGATTGATAATTGCCGACCAATTCTTCATAAAACCAGGCAATTTTATTATAGATAATTGCTTGTTCCGGATAAGATAGGGTGTCGGTATTTGATAATGTTTGTAATAGCGCCTTGCCTTCAAATAATTCCCCACTCTTAAATTTTAATTCAGCATTATGAATAATACGGGTTGTTTCATTGCCATAAGCAGTCGCATTAATAAAGAATAAAAGCAAAATCAAAGGCCAGTATTTCATCACCATTTACTCCTTTGAAACAGTTCCAATTTCATCTTGACGACTATTATCTTTATCTGTTTTTTTTAGATATTTTGAAAATATTATAGTTGTTGCCGTTCCGAATATAGCAGATGAGATTAGAAGCATTGTTGGAATAGCAAATACAATTGAGCCAATTGAACTGGAGTTGGGGTTATACCCCTGTTTAACTCTCAGAATTTTTCCTTTTTTACTGTTACGCATGGTGTTTTCCTTAAGATAATTCCAGTAAAAATCATAAAATAAATAAATATAATGGGTAACATAAAAGCCAGGTTATACAAAGAAAGATATTTTACAGATTTTGCTCGATATGTAGGTTCTAAAATCATGGTCACAATGGACATGTAAATCTGCCCTTTACAGGCCAGGTCCATTCCTGCGATAATCGCTCCAAGTATAAAAGCAGTTGGCACATTGATACTGATATTTTGAAACAATTGCGATAATTGCAATAATTGCGAGTTGATTTTATCCGAATAAGATTTTAAACTTTTAATGCGATCTATCTTGCTGACAACTGCCAATAATATGACACTCAACAGCAACACCCATTTGATCACAATAGCGATATGACGCATTTCGGAGATTATAAGGGCAACATTAAAAAAGACGAGGCCGATCACCATGTATAATAAAAACATCGTAAGCAGAAAGGTAAGACCCATTATAAAAAACGCTCGTGGTGAGCCTGCTGTTAATATAAGAAATGCGATCAAAACCATCAGAGAAATAAGTACACCGGGACGCACACCGTCAAGCAGACCGGCCTTAAACACTTCAACAAATGAAAGTTTATCAAAAGTATTTTCTTTAATATATTTTGTATCACGTAATACTTTAAAGGGAACGATGGATGTATTAACATATGCTTCCGGATTCTGCCTGAAAGTGTTAAATTCATTTTCCAGATTATTTTCGATCTCCTCTTTTCCATAAAAAGCCCGTTTGCCTAAAAATAGGCTCGGGATACCAGAATTTTGGCGGCCAAAATCGGCACCCGCTGACAAAAGAAGATCATAAATATTTTCATGTAACTCCAGGTTATAAGAATATACTTTTAATGATATTTGATATTGTTTCGCAAGCTTATCCAAAATACCATTTAATAATTTATGACAATACGAACAGCTACATGAAAACAGGTGGATCGTTAAAAGAGATGATCCTTTATCACCTTTAATGAATATTTCCTGCCGGACTTTTTTTGCGATTTTATTCAAATTAGGCGTGTTACGGGTCGTTTTGTTTTTGGGACTGATGGTAAATGAATCTAAAATCGTGTCGTTAATATCAATTGCGCTAATTGTCATGGCTCCTGCATTGACGTCAACTCTGCAAAAATGATAATTTTTTGCTTCTGCCTGGGATGAATAGTCCGGGTTTTTACTCAGCCATATTAATTCCGCGCCACCGCCTCCGGAGATGATATATCTGATACCGTTATGCTGAGACCGTTCATACATGTGCCACGAGGAAAATACCAAATCTACATTATACCTGCTAAAAACAGGTTCCCATACGCTTTTGAGTATCTCGGAAGAATACCCCCGGCTTATCAGTACAGGATCATGCAGAAAAACAATTCTATATAAACTGTTTTGTACTTCCTCTTTTGATAATTGAGATTCCAGCCATTTTAATTGTTCACTTTGGGCGTCTAATTCGCTTTTCGATTGAAATCCGCGTGAATCCCAGGCGTTCAATCCGAAAAAGTGCACATCGCCCCATTTAAAATGATAATAGCCACGTTCAAGGACTGGAAAAAAATGTTTAACCAGCCCCTTGCCTTGAACAAAGTCATTATCACCAATAACCGGATATATGGCAGCTTTCCCTAAAAGATTCTTTTCCGTTAAAAAAAAAGCTTCCCATAATTCAAGGTCAGCGCCATCGTCAACCATATCACCTAAAACCAGGATAAAGGAAGGTTCATTTTGAATTACCCGTTCAATTACTTTTTTATGATGTTTGTTTGTTTGGTTTTCTCCCGGTCTTGGATCTCCAAATACGACAAATGAAAATGATTCACCCTTATTACAGGCGGTTCTTATCTGATAAGCGTTATCGATAGGTGGCGTTTTTACTATCCCGTTTCCGCAAATAACCTGATAATTGTAGGTGCGGCCTGATTGAAGACCACTGATTTTTATAAAATGTGATCGGGAGGGTTCTTCTGATTTAAAGGAAATGATTTGATCATTATCATGTATTAAAACTTCCACATTCATTCTGTTTTCTAAATGAAAGGCGACCGTGGCCGATTCCTTATCAACTTCCAATAAATAAGGAGCAATTACAAACTCAGTCATCACTGAGTTTGCATTGACAGCGTTTTGAGAATGAAACAATAGCAATATAACCGATAGAACTTTAGCTATCCGCTTCATTTTTCATTCTCCAATAATAAAGTCAGTTTATTTTGAATTTGCGTAATTGTAGAAGGCGTGTAGCCTTGTTTTACCAGAACAATCTTATTTTTTTGACTGATGATAATTGTTGTCGGTAATTCGTTTACGCTAAATTTTTCCGTGACATGTTTATTTCTATCAAGCAGAATAGGATAACTGACTTTTATAGAAGTTTTTAATAGCTCACTTAGCGTATCCGTGTTTTCCGGATCTACGACAATTGAGACCAATTTTATATCTTTATCTTTAAATTCAGGATTGACATTTTCAAGAGCATTCAAATATGCCTTACAAACCTTACACCAAGTCGCCCAAAAAACGATAATAACGATTTTCCCTTTATGTTGATTAAGATAAAATCTTTGGTGATTAATATCTTCCAGACGAAAGTCCGGCGCACTTTTTTGATGCAATGGATCTGTTGCTGTGTTTTCCTTACAGCTGAATAGCAAAAATATGCAAATAATAACGATGATATTATTTTTCATTCGTTTTTTTCTTTACCTAATTTATTATGGTGCTTTTTTATAATTTTTTTGAACCTGTTAAATAGATGTAGCGTTATTATTGTTAATATTCCAGTACCGGCAAAGAAAGAAAACAGATAGGGAATTTGACTGCCGACTGAACTTGAGTTGGGATTGTACCCTTTTTTTATTCGTAAAACCCTACCTTTTTTAGTTTTTATTTTGATAAAAGCCATTGTAATCACTTATTCTATAAAATTTTCATTGATAAGCCTTTTGTTAAAGCCTCAATCAACTGCTCAGAGTTTACTGCTGAATATTCAGCCTTTAAAATTGCCGTAATAGTTTGATGCGCCTTTCGATTTGTTTTTTTAATTCTTGGTTCAATAATTCTGTAAAATATGATGGCCTCGGCCAGCTTGACATCACATTTCGGAATATTTGTTTCACGTAATTTTTCGATCGACTGCATTTCAAATAAGACACAAAGTGCATACGTTCTATTAATAGCACTTTCTAATTTACTGGCAGCGGTTATATAGCCTGAACCACTTGACGCTTTCAATTCGGCCAGTGCCAGGTCCGCTTCCTTTTCCAGCAGTTTTCGGCCGTCAAAATAATCCTTATCTCTGCGAATAAAAGTGGGTCTGATGCCATCAAAGACAGCTGTAATTTCATTCACGATATTTTCCTTGGTTGTTGAGTCGCTATTGGCCATTGAACCGATCAAGTCGTAAATCTTCATTACAGCTATGTGCTGGAGGCCTTTAGACAGTGTTTGCTGATTGACTTTTACGCTCTCGTTGTTTGCGCATTTTGCGAGAGCGTCTGGTATTGCTGTAAAATAATCAGTATGGTTTCTTTCATCTACTTCTTTTACCAATTTTGAACATACCGCATACTGTTTTTTAATGGCATTCCAATCCGGATTTTCATTTTTTCTCATTCGTTCAATAACAACCTCTGCCGTTGCGAACTCTTCCATGTATGCAAGCCTTTTGGCAGCGTTATCGTCTTTTTGACATCCTAAACCAACAAGTCCAAGTAATAGTAAAATTAGTATTTTTTTTATCATGATACGTACCCTCCTTAAAGATTTAATATCGTTAAATAATGTTCATTTGTAGAATAAAGAGTTAAATAACATATTGATGCAGAACATATAAAATTAATGAGTAATCCAAACAAAGCGGCATGTATTTTTTTATTCTTTGAATGACTATTTGAAATTCTAAACACTTTGTTTGCTAACACATATGAAAAAGGAAAGCCACATGTGAAGGCGGCCGCAATACCGGTTGTTATTTTTATAAGCTCAGTTATTGATGAAAATTGTTCAGCTATTAACCAGCTTGCAAATGAAAAAATGATCAAAAGAATTACAAACGATATAATCGCTTCGCCTATTATTCTAAATTGAATTCCAACAGGCGGTAAAACAATACTAATTATGGCCATGAACACTGGTATTAACAGACAAATAATATTCAGATGTCTACGTCTTAAATTTCTCTTTGCTCTCGTAATTTGGGCTTTTATATCATCAGATGAAGCGGGTATGGTTATTAATGCTTCATTAAAGGCCTCGATCGCATCTTTATAATTTTTGGCATCATAGTATGCATCGCCGATCTCCCACCAGACAGCTTTTGAATAAGGATGGTCCGGATATTTGTTTAAAAGGGTCAAATAACTTTCTTTTGCTTTTTGAATATCAATATTCCGGTACTGATTCGCCAGCCAATAATAGATCACCGGTACAATTGCGGCATCCTGATATTGCTCGATTATTTTCTTTGTTTTATTCAGAACCTTATCTTTATCTACCGCACTATTTTTACTTTGCAGCAATTCTACTCTTCTTATCCGTTCAAATAGACTCAACGGTTCATAATTGTAGTCCGCATATTTGGAAATGTATTCCAGTCTTTGTTTTGCTAAGGGCGTCAACGTGCTGTCCGGGTAACCGGACAATAGTTTATTATACCATTCCACAGCCTCTTCAAATTGGAAAAGCTTTGTATCCATAATATCAGCAATCATATAGTAAGCATCATCGATTTGGAAATGCCCTTGATTATTAATAATAAATTCCTGATAAGCTCGTATGCTTTTCTCATAGGCACCGGTGCTGGCCAGTCGCCGGCACTCCTCACAGGTTCTGTTTTCTTTTAAAGGGGGTAATTTGAGGGTAATTTCATCACCTGTATCCAATAAAACCGCATAGGTAGTTTCAATATTTACATCAACCCGGATGGCAGCCGTCTTTTTTATATTTTTATTTTCTACAAGCGGTATTTGAACATAATTTATGGTATCGATTGCCTGTTTTTTAATATTCACCCCAGGTATAAACACAAAAGCAATTTTATTGGAGGGAAAATATTCGTTATGGAAAAGGATCAGTTCATGTAATTCAGACTGTTTAATGGCTTCTTTAGTAAATACCTGATCTTTTCCCTGAAAAATAATTCCTATTGTATGGGCAACGGGTGAATCTAAAAAATGAATTTGCTTTGAGGCATCGTTTATAAAAATCAAACTGAGACCACCCCAATCCAACATCCAGGAATTATCAGTTTCATTAAGCTGATGTTCCATGTTTAAATAATTGGATCGTTGCCCATTAAGATCATAGAGTGGAATATAAGGTTTAATTGATTGATAATAATCATTTTTGATGTTGGATTCGCTTGAAAATGACAATATAAATTCAGGCATCTCCGATATTAAAAGCGTGGAAATTCGATCAGACAAATTATTTACCTCGATTAAAAACGAAAATGGTTTGACATCAGCAGGCTCTGTTCGAAAAAAGTATTTTGTTTCATTGTTGCCTATCCAGTATATGTATTGTGTCCCGGTTTCCAGGCCATCTATGTGCACTTCATGGTTATAAGAATGGCTGAAGTTTTCTTCCGCGGTTTGAGTCATAGCACTATTTCCAGCCGCATAATAAAAAATCCGACCCTTATACGGTTCATTGCTTACCCATGCGATTGTAGCCGATGAAGCACCAAGATGTACTATTTCCGGAGCGATAACAGATTTTGTAGAATTACAGCTGATAGAGACAAATAATAGGTTTATGGCTAAACCATATAGGAATATTTGTTTGTTGAAAATCATAATAACTCAACTTTCGGATTTAATAATTACTCGCAAGCTTTCTTTTTTCTGCCAAACCAACACTTTGGAGAGCGGTTGCCATAATTGCATCAAAGAAAGCTGCTACAGTTTTTTCACAATACTTGCCAGGATCTTTGTTCAACCGCGACGTTTTTTGAGCTTCCAGTATATAGCTTTCAAGTCTATCCGTTGACCATTGTAATTATAATGAATTTTAGGTATTTTTTTTCACCATACCAATGATATAAATATGCTTACACAGCGCAGTGAAGGTTGCGGGCATCGTCAACCAACTGTCCATAAGCAAGTATTTGGCCTGAACACCAACTGCCAAGATCAGTTTGACCATGTTTTCCAAATTTTCTGGTGCTTTAACTATTACTTCCTATCTGCGTTTCCAGGCACAACATCGTTTATCTATTGATTTACTGTTTTCACAAAGTCGTTTTTTTGCATCCGCTGCTACATCCTTTAGGAATATCATAGGCAGCATCTTTACCAAATGCATTATTGTCATTGATCGCAATACCCCTGAAAAAATTCTTTCCAAAAAATGGAAACGTAAATATTACCATAATCAAGGAACGCACACTGTGCCCATGTCTTTTTCGAATGAATCCCGAAAGTTGAGATAATGATTTAATGCTTAATAAATTATAGCAAGTTATGCAATAAAAAAAATTCTTAATCTTTCTCCTCTCTCTCTTTGGGCAGCTTCAATCAGAATCGGGAAAGAATACATCCTGAATTCCCGAATCTTTCGGTTGGCTCAACAAAAACAGAAGGCTTTCAAAGAATTATGAATGCCTTACAGATACCTCCGAGGCTCTAATTCAGATCGCTATGATGGGTATTTTTGACCAACCCCGCAAAAAGGTAAAATAAGAATGGACCTCATAATATCTCATTTGAGGGAGAGGAAATATGTTTGCTTAGAAAAGACGGCAATTATTGGATAAAATTAAACATTGGGATGGAATCCGTCATAGGGTTTGGTCATTCCCCAGAAAAGTTTACATAATGGCAAATTATCAGACCCAACGACTTTTAAAAATCACAGCCTGGGTCCATGGCCCCCTTTTACGTAATTAAATTTTTTGCCGGGGAATTGGTTGAGTATATTT
>JAAELK010000387.1 GCA_024226935.1 Desulfobacteraceae bacterium | reverse complement strand
TACTCGATGATCCAGTTTTCTTTATTTGACATGTTGGATAGAAAATGGTGAAATGATTATAGGGCTGTTCCTCAAAAGGAACAGCCCGGGGTGTTTGTAGGCTTACCACTTTCCAGCGAGAAGTTTGTTTTTTAGATAGGCCAGTCGATCTAAATGCAAGTTGACTCTATGATCACGCAGCAGGCTCAGGATCAAGACTCGTCGAGACCCATCATAGACTGACTGTTAGGTCATCTCTTCAAACTTTAAATAGCCTACCAGTCTTGAAGAAAAACCTCTACAAACGAGCCATTTATAACTAAAACAAGTTGCTAAATCAAGATTTTATTTTGCAACAGCAATATTCATGCCATTTTTCATTATAAAAAACTGGATCATCGAGTTTTAAAGATTCGAATGGGATTTCAATTGTTAGCACGATTTTACAAAAAGAGGAGAATATTAGGCAAAGATCAACCGTAAATTTGCTTTTTGCTCGTAATATATTTGATAAATTAAAGCAAAAATTTGTGGAAAAATTGGATGATATGGCTGTAAATTCTTCAGATAGCCTACTAAGTCATGAGCACTTATTCAATTGCCTATATCTATGGAAGCAATGGGGTGATGAAAAAAAAGTTACTTCGTGGTTAAACGATCAAATCATAACATCAATCGGTTGTATAAAAGTTTTAAAGGCTTTTGTTAGCAAGTCCTCATCTCATGATTTAAGCGACCATTCTCCTAAAATTACAAGTTTTATTAACTTGGAGACGATCGAAGATTTTATACCAATTGAGAAAATTCAAGAAAACCTAAAAGAAATTAATGTGGAAGCTCTGGATAAGGAAGATCAAAATCTCATCAATTTATTTGAAAAAGCGATTAGCGTGAGAGCAAAGGGTCACAAGGAGAAAATTTAGAGCCACAACACTTGATCCCAACAAACCAAATATTGACGGATAAACCGCAGACTTTCGTGTTAACCATCTAATTGAGGAAAGTATATGCATTACTTAACCATAATTATCCTAGTTCAAACTATACCAGGGGTCCAAAATACTCCAGGATACAAAAAATATATGTGACCAATTCCATGACAAAAAATTGTTTCAAATAATGCAAGTATCATTCACACTCGATATTGAAAAAAAGTAGGGTTGGGAGTTTTAGTCTTCTGGATTTTCTAACGCAGGTCTTCTCCCGGTGGGCGGGAACAACTAAAAACTCCGTAAAAAGAAGAAGACCGATTATAATTTTAAGTTCAAAAAAGCGGCGCCGTAAGCCCGCTCGGTGTGCAAGGCACTTGTTGGACGCAGCCCTCATTATATTGGTAGATGGCCCGTAGGAAGTTGCATATAAACATTTTCTGCCACCATCTTATCAAGGTCTGTTCCATTAAGAAGCATAACTGCTTTGTATGCCTCTAACAGTTTATCATGCACAGATTGCAAATCTTTCAGCATTATTACACGGCCATCCTCAGAGTTACGACGAAGATTGTGACCCAAGTAAAAAGAGTGTGCCAAACGGTTTCGAATTTTCAGCGCTTCGGATAATAACTCTTCAAGATGAGAAATAGAATCATCATTGTTACTTAGTTTCCTGATCAACCTTCCAAGTGTGTACTTATTAATTTCCTTGAAAATTTCCGATGCTTTTTCGGGGTTCGGATTCTCCATGATGTTTTCTTCGATGCATTTATTCATTATAAGCATCGTTCCAAGTTGAGTTTCCAAGAGCTGTGCAGCCTCGGATGTTTCACCAAATTTTCTATACACATCATCTAAGGTTGGCATGTTTCACTCCAAGGCGCCCAACGCTTAAATCAGCGGCGCGGTTTTTTGCGTCCGCTGATTTAATTTATTAGTTGCTAAACAATGTGTAATAGCAGCCTTCCTATTGAATTCGTTAAATCCATAGCGAAAATCGCTAACCACTTATTTGCGTCTTTATCAAAGTGAGATTCACTAAAACTGTTACGCGAGTTAGCAACAGCATTGGTGATAGTTGGTATAGAGTTCACGATTTGTTCAGGAAAATTACCTTTTTTACGCAGTTCGGCGGATATATGTTTTTTTACCAACTTTGATAATGGCATTAAGTCAGTGACATGAACTTGATCTGGAATATTTTCTCTTACATAAGCTTTGTACAGACCTTCAAGGCAAGTATAAGCGAGAGTCACGGCACGGTTGAACTGCTGGGCGTCAACCGCTCTATCAATATCTTTGAGTGAAAGATTGAGTTTTTCCGAACTCCATAAGTTTTGTGGAATTACGGTAGTCGGGACTGCTGAACCACCGCCAAAAACTACTGAGCGTATGCCCTCCACAGATTCTTTTGCATGAGGCTCTAATTCATCGATGAAAAGCCTAAATAATTGATAACGCTGCTCCTCATCAAGTGACTTTATGATGTCCCAGTAAAAATCCTTCCGCGAAGTACTTTGATTACGCTGATTTCTCATTTGAATGAACTGATTGTAGTTCGGAATTCCATCATCGACCTGCTGTGCCATACGAATGAATTCAGAGCCACTATAATAGGTGTCTCCTTGTTTATCGATGATTTTAAAAAGCCGATTGTATGCAGCTATCCAATTTAAGCTCATAATTTCCTTTTACAGCTAACGCCGTTTTAAGCGGCGAGAAATAGTTACTAAAATGTGAAACGAAGTGGAACCGAACAAACTATTACGAGTCCGACTTGAAAACCCTTTAGACATTTTTAATTTCTTAATACTAATTTGGTCGAGTCAATATAAAGTCCAATATTGCTTTATCATTATCTGCTTGCCTAGGTATTTTAAATTTACCTGATGCAGTTTCTATGTGGATCAATTTAAGTGTTTGACCTGTAGGTAGAACCATCTCGCTTCCACAGCATTTCTCTGTAACTAATTCTTTGTATTGCTGGAAGTTTTTGACTTGCTTATATGTTAAGGATACAGGTTTACCTTCGATATCTATCAGTTTCAGATCTCGACCTTTCCATTCTTCAAGTAAGAAATTCATTTCTTGTATCTCCGTGATTATATCATTATATAGCACCGTACCATATTCGACTATCCAGACAGCATCAACAAAAAAAACTACCAGCAAAAATTCATATCATTCCTCCAAATTTATGTAAAGATGTTTCAACAAAGCAACATGGTGAAAGTCTTTAAAGTTCAATTTTAAAAAGTGGTTACAGTCAATGATCATTATCCTTGTCAAGCTATCCAGGAAGGGCCAAGATGCTCCAGGATACAAAAAATATATTCAACCAATTTTCCGGGGAAAAATTATTTTGACAAATGCAAGGATACTTGGCTCTCGCTATTTAAAAAAAGCAGAGCTTGGTGTTTTAAGTATATGGCTTTTTCTGATATGATAATCCTCAAATCAGCCGCGCTGTTTTTTGCCTCGGCTGCATTTGTCTTGTTTAGCCCAAAATGTCAATTTTCGATTAATTGTTATTTTTCATTGGACATGTCGATATATGGTACTTCATAGATTTGGCAAACCCATCAAGACCAGGAAAGAGGGTTGCTGCCGAAATATTCATTTTCATTAAATTCTTTATTGCCTCATCTCTGATTTTTTGAGGAAGTATAATCTTAACCAAAGGGTGTTTATATAAATCTTGATCGTCACTTGCAAGTTTACCTGCTTTCGTTATTGCGGAAGTCTCATGTTTGAATGCGGCGGTAAAAACCTCTTCAAAATTTTTTCCAATATCGCAAGGGAATAAAAAGAAACCTTGTTGAATTAAAAGCCTTTCATGAAGGCGCTCAGGCTCAACCTGAAGTGCTAATTGAGGCTTTATTGTCTTTTCTTCACGGTCCTTTGAGATATACTCATTGACTATCTGGATATGTCTTTGATTGGTCCTATCAATGTTTTCTTTGCCTGTGTCGACTCCACTATGTTGCCCACTTCTTTTAGTCAGGGCCAACAAATTCACTGCCCATATCGCAGCGTCTTTTATGGCATTTTCTAATGCAAAATATGCTGCTACATAAAATGAATGTGAAAAATCTAATAGCCTAGTTGGAGCTCCATAGTGTTGCATAAGCGCCAACCAATCAAGTTTTTGTTCCATATCAGGCGTATCTGTACAGTAATAGTGAGCTCTTCTTTGGAATTGTCGCAGCATCCAATATTCTCTGTGCCATAAGTGTTTAAAAGGATGATTAAATGCCATAGCAGTTCGATGCAACGTTGTAGATAATTCCCAAGATGAATCTTCTTGCCCCCGAAAGCCCCATAGAATCATTTTGTCTGCAATTTCTTGGGCTTGTCTCCAACTTTTGACTCTGATGATTTTTATCATTTGAATACCTTAGGCTAACAAGTTATTATACAGACCTGTATATTTTATAAATTTGAATGATATCCGACCAGTATAAACAAAAAAACTACTGGTCGAAATTTGTATCAACATTTTTAATACCTGTAAAGATATTTTGGCAAAATTACTATGGTAGAAATCTCAAGCATTATTATCCTATGGATAATTGCCATAAAACGCCCAAAACATCAATGATACCAATTCAGATCTTGATTAACTTCTTAACTTTGAAAGTTAAATTTCACTATATGAACCAGATAAATTAAAATAGTCCTATCTATTTGCATTAAGTTTCCTACATTCCTATTCCAATCCTATTAGAATTTTTTAAATTTTTCTAATCATTTCTGTGCACACTGTGCATACCGTGTAATGGTGTGCATGACCCTCCCCCATATGCTGTGATAGCCTTTGGGCTATGGCACGATATACCTTAAATAGAATCAATGAAAAGATTGCATTGTGGGAAGCTGCCGACGATGCTGTAAGCCAGGGACAAAGCTATACCATCGGCAGTCGGCAGTTGACCCGTGTTGATGCTATGGTTATTGAGAAAAAACTTGATAGCCTCTATGCGGAAAAAGACCGGATTGAAAAGGGTTGCGGGCGGATGGTGGCAAGACAAGGGAGGGTTGCGCGATGACGGGCAACCCTTCTCCTATTTTATATGGTCCTGACAATCTTCCCCTGCGGTCCACCGGGGCCAGGCCCTATGGGTCCAATGAAGTGTCAAGGCTTGCAGGCGGTTTGCGGGGTACTCTTTCCAACTGGTTTGTTTCCAGAAACACAAGATATTCCGGGAGAATGGAAAGGCAGGTTATTGCAGACCGGGCCGAGGACCTGGCCGCAAACGATACCCATGGAGCATCCAGTATTGATTCCATCACCATTAATTCGGTGGGTACGGGATTGCAGCCCCAGTCCAGGCCCAATGCCGGGGTTCTGGGCTGGAACAAGGATCAGGCAAAGCAATTCCAGACCCAGGCGGAATGGGCGTGGCATATCTGGCAGGCAGAAAGTGATGCGGCGGGCAAGCTTACATTCTGGCAAAATTGTCTTGTGGGTCTTCGGACCATGCTGGTTAAAGGAGAGTTTTTCCGTATTCCTTTGATGATTAACAACCCTGATCGGGTGTTTTCCCTGGCGTTACAGTCTGTGGACCCCTTGCGGATGTATACGCCTTCGGATTTGAGAGAAGAGGAAAACATCAAAGACGGGGTTCAGTTCGGTGAATACGGCAGGCCGGAAGCTTATTGGATAGCCGATCCCGACGATGCTTATATAAACTATGATCTTGGATCTGATAATTTTACAAAGGTCCAGGCCAGGGCCGGTCACAGACCCGGGGCGATCCATAATTTTGTTACAAAGACCGAAGAGCAGGTCCGGGGAGTTTCCATCCTTGCTCCTGCCATGAAATTTTTTAAAGACCTGAATGACTACCTTGATTTTGAACTGATGGGGGCCATCATAGCCTCATCTTTTCCCGTGTTCATAGAGACCTCTGATCCATACGGCACAGCAGAAGGGATGCGGCATCCTGATTCAAATGCTAAAAAAACCAGGTACCACGAATCAGCTCCCGGCACTATTCTTTACGGCAATATTAATGAAAAACCCCATATTCTTAAAAGTGACAGGCCCGGCAATTCCTTTGACCCATTTGTGGAGCGCATTTTGCGGGCCATCGGGGCCTCCATCGGCATGCCCTATGAAGTGATTGCCAAGGATTTTTCAAAAACCAATTATTCGTCGGCCCGAGCTGCTTTGCTTGAAGCTGGACGGGTATTTTCCATGTATCAAAAATGGATGGTGGACGGATTCTGCCAGCCTGTGTGGGGTATGGTGCTTGAGGAAGCCTGGCTGCGGGGCATGATTGTCCTGCCGAAAGGGTCTCCTGACTGGTACGATGCCATTCACGCTTATACCAGATCCACATGGATACCGCCCAGGAAGGGCAATGTTGATCCATTAAAAGAGATCAAAGCCAATATCCTGGCAGTTCAACATAATATTTCCACCCTTGCAGGGGTCACAGCCGAGATCGGCGGCGGGGATTATGACTCCAACCTTCAGCAGAGAGCCAACGAAAGAAACCGTGAAAGGCAGCTTGATATCATTCCGCCTGCTGAAGTGAATAAACAAACCAAAGAGGAGCCTTCCGATGATTCTAAAAAATGATTTTAATATTCTTTGTGAACCATGGGCCATTACAGAGGATGCCCTGGAAGCCATTGCCCGCAAAATTCAGGAAGGTGATAAGGCATGGGGCGGTTCTTTTTTGGATGACGATTCACAGAAAGTAAATCTAAATATTCAAAGCGCAATTGCAATCATACAGGTTCAATATTCCCTTTATCGATTTTCCTATGACAGAATCAGGGCGCAGATTGACGCTGCCGTCAATGACCGTGGTGTCAAGGCCATAGTACTAAAGATATTTTCCCCCGGGGGCCTTGTGACCGGCTGCAAGGAGCTTGCAGATTTTATTTTTGATGCCGGAAAAAAGAAACATATCTATGCCTATGCAGACGGTTTGATCTGTTCGGCAGCCTATTGGCTCGGATCTGCCGCCGATCATATTGCAGCTCCTATCACGGCCAGCGTTGGAAGTATAGGTGTCAGGACTGTGCATGTTGACTGGTCAAAATGGAATGAAAATGCCGGGTTGAACTTTACCCACCTTGCGGCAGGTAGTTACAAGACCATGGGAAATGAGGATGAACCTTTAAGCAAAGAAGCAAAGGGTTATATCCAGGCAAGGATTGACCAGATTTATACAATCTTTGTTGACAGCGTTGCCCGGAACCGTGGGGTTGATACCAAAAAGGCGCTATCCATGGCGGACGGCAAGGTTTTTTTAGCAGAAGAAGCCCTGGAAAAAGGGTTGATAGACAAGATCGAACAGGATTTTGAATCATATTTTTCATTCATTTTAAAAAAGGAGAAGATCATGGATCTTGCAACATTTAAAACCGATCATGTGGATCTGTACAATCAGGTGTTAAGCGAGGCAAAGATAGCGGCTGATACGGAGAACAAAGGGAAAACTGCTCTGGCCGTGGATGCTGAAACCACACGAATCCTGGATCTTGCGGGAGCTGTCCTGGGCGAAGGTATGGCCGAAAAATTTTCGGTCATGGTAAATTCCGGAGCGGATGCCAAGATGGCCAATTCACTCAAGCAGATTTTCGGGGATTCCAATCAGGCCAAGGTGGATGATGATGAAAAATCAACCAGGGATAAGATTTTGGACGGTCTTGAGAACGCCCATTCCGACGGTGTGGGCCTGGAAAAAAACAAGGAAAAAGCCTCGGGGAAAAATATTGAAACCGAAGCATCGGAATATGCAAGCCTTGTCAACGGCTGATCGGTATTAAGTATAAACGTGAACCGCATCGTATAAGTTTTAAAAGGAGATCGTATCATGCAGAATTTTGGAATGACAAGCAAGACATTTGAGGACAAAAACTTTATCGGGGATCACCCTCCTATCATGATGCCGGGAATCCTTTCAGGAGGTTCCCATGTCTCTGGCACTGTGGTGGGGATTGTGACGGCATCGGGGAAATATGTCCAGCTTGACTCGGCAGCCTCCGACGGTTCTCAAACCGCTGCCGCAATTCTTTACGGGGATCTGGACGCTTCAGCAGAAGATGAGCCGGGAGTTTTCATGAACCACGGAGAGGCCATTGATCATTACCTGACCTGGCCGGAGGGAATTTCGGACAGCCAGAAGGCGGCAGCCATTGCCCAGCTAAAAACCGTAAACATCTACGTAAAATAAAGCTTGTGGTGAAATAAAAGTTTATGAATTCAGGCGACAAAAAAATAAACCAAATAATCAGGAGATGAAAAAATGAGTTTAGACATTCCCGATCTTGACTGGAGAGTGCAGACAAGGACCATAGAACAAATTCACACTCCGCCCAGGATGCTCCAAAATCTTGTGTTCAACCAGAGAAACACCAACGAATCGGACACCATTGAAGTGGACATCGAAAAAAACGGTAAAAAGCTGGCCCCTTTTGTGACAGATCTTGAAGGCGGCAAGATCGTCAAAGGAACCACCAGGGAAGCCAAAATGGTAAAGACTCCCAGGATCAGACTCAAGCACCCCATGCCTGCTAAAAATCTCATGGGGCAAAAAGGGCCGGGCCAAATTTACTACGCTGGCGGCATCACAGATATCATGACGGCAAAGAAAAAAAAGATTGCCACGGAACAAAAGAATCTGAAAGACCAGATTGCCAACAGGACAGAATGGATGTGCGCCCAGGCTTTGACCGGGGTTATGTCCGTTGTTCAGGATAATGTTTCTTTCCAGGTAAATTATCTCATGCCGTCCAGCCATAAGGTTATTCTTGTGGGGGAGGAAAAATGGTCCGATCCTAAATCCAAACCAAGAAAGCAGGTCAAACAATGGTCCCAGAAGATGATCAATGCTCTGGGGTTCGGCCCGACCCTTATGATCTGCGGAACGGATGCGGCGGAAGCTTTGGGGGATCGTCTGGAAGAGGACAAGGCTTTTGATGCCAGACGTATTTCCGCAGGCGAGTTTACCTGGAAGGCCACATCAAATTATATGGGCAACCTGGGCGGGATTGATGTTTACAGCTACGGTTCAGCCTATGAAGATGACGGTGGCCTGGATCAGAACCTGATTCCCGCAGATAAAATGTATCTGATCGGCACCCAGGCAAGATTCACCATTGAATTTGGCCTGATTCTTGATCTTGCAGCCGGAGCCCAGGTGGTCGGGGAACTTTTTTCCAAGGCATGGATGAAAGAAGATCCGTCGGCTCTTTGGGTTCTTGCCGAGTCAAGACCCCTGCCGGTGCCGTGGCAACCAGAGGCAATCATTGAAGTCACAGTAATGGATTAATTTTTACCAGGAAATTTGCGGGGAGAAAAACATGGCAACAAAGAAAATAATTCTTACAAAGACGGTGGTTTATAAGGGGAAGCATCACCGGCCTGATTCGGTCCACGAATGGCCGGTGAAAATTGTGAATGAAATCATTGAAAAAAATGCCGGGGACCCTGTCCTTGATGTTGTCGGGACAAGCAACCCTAAAAAAGAGGACGAGACAGAAGATAACCGGACAAAAGAGGACCAGACGGAAGATAACCTTAAAGGATAATTTTAAAAAAAGTTGAAGGAGCGATAATGCCTGAATACCTGCGAAATTTCTTTAGTGAATTGAGTTTATTGATACCGGTGGCTTTGCTGTCAATCCTTGGGGGTGTTGTAAATTATATCAACAAACCCAAGGAGCAGTTTTCCTTGTGGATAATGCTTGCTGAACTGATCACGGCTTTATTTGTGGGTCTTGTGGTACATTTTTTATTGCAGTCAACTTCTTTGCCACCGGGGATAAAAAGTGCGGTAATAGCTTTGTCGGGGTACGTGTCCCGTGATGTATTGTTTTTGCTCAAGCGCTTTTTTTTATCCAAGATTAAAAAGGAGCTGATGTAATGGCTACTTTTAAAGAGCAGATGGAAGCGGATCTGGATATTTTTTTTAATGTGGATGAGTTTGCAGATGCAATTGTTTATGACAACGGAAGCGAAGCTGTTACCATCACAGCTTTAATTGACTATGGTCCCGGCAAGACTGCAAGGACTGCCTCCCATGCATCGGTTACGGTCAAAAAAACCGATGTTCCTTTTCCTAAATACAGAGAAATTTTTATCATCGACGAAGTTGAATACCGGGTGGATGCCGGAAAGGACGGAAATCTGCCCCTAGAAGGAGACGGCTATACCTGGCAGGTGCCGGTTATAAATAATGAGGGGTTATCATCATGGCGCAAATGAACTCAACACTTGAAAGCATGGGATCAAATGTTGCTACCAATGACAAGATTGCCACATGGGCTGAAAATCAATACGGTCAATCCTGCGCTGTTTTTGAGAACTGCGATCCCAGGCATCCGCCTAAAAAAAAGGATTGCCCCATGGTGATCTTGTATCCCATGCAAAAAAGAGGAGGAATGTCACAGGGGGTAAAGAGTCATCATATCGGTGTCAGTTGTGTTGTCCATGATGACCGCCAAGAAGAAATTGCCGGAGTTATATGCTTTAAGGGCGGACGGATGGTGGAAGAATTAAGAGCTTTGGTTTTTGAAGTGATCGCGAATAATATTGCTTCCAATCTGCATATTGAAGATGTTGACACAGAATATGAAACCATCGGGGAGTTTCCTTTTGTGTCGGCCATCATGGTCATCTTATTAACGGAAGAAAAATTGATCGGGGCAAACCCCTACGAATAAAAAAGGAGTGAATCATGACCCAGGCAACAGGAGCAAAATCCAAGGTTTTAATGGGATTTCAAAGTGATATTGGAACCCTGGCCATGGATGGTGTTTTTATCGGTATCAACAGTTCGGGACTCAAAGGTGCAAGGAACCAGCATACCCCGGCAACAATCCGGGGGAACCTGAATCCGTCTGAACCCTTTGACGGCAACAAATCTGTTTCAGGGTCCATCGTAGTACCGGTGGATTCCCTGCAATTCTGGTATCTGCTGAAAGCTGCTTTTGGTGATCCTGTTACAACGGGGAGCGAATCCCTGTGGGATCACACCTTTAAAGCTGGTAACGACCGGCCTTACCTGACCTTTGAACACCAGTTTCTTGATCTGACATCCCCTAAGTATTTTCAATACTCCGGATGCAGGATCAACGGTTTTTCATTTTCCGCAGGAGACGACGGAGAACTTACGGCTTCATTTGATGTAGTGGGATCGGATAGGATCATTGCCAGCAATTCCTTTGATCCAGATGCCGTTGCATCATCATTTGCCAGGCTGAAAAACAACCAGTTATCTCTTAAAGAAGGTGGGAGCGATATTGGAAATGCCAAGCTTGTGGATGTCAGCATTAATTTTAATTGCGATACCAGCCAATATGTCATCAAAGGCGGTGGGGTTCTGGGCAATATACCCGACGGGGTGATGGGGGTTTCCGGCAATCTTAATGCCATATTTGCAGATACAAGCCTTTTGGACAAGGCTGTCAACTCCACCCAGTCCAGTATTGAAATGACTTTTGATGGAGGAGTCAGCTCAAAGCTTGCAGTAAAGCTGCCGGAGTTAAAGTATGCCCCCAATGATCCGGGCATTGACGGCCCCCAGGGCATTGCCATTGCCCTTCCCTTTAATGCCTATTACGAAAACTCGGTGGATACCACAAGTGTTGTGGTGACACTTACAAACAACGAGGAACATGCATGATGAAAACCATTCCCATTGATAATAGAAATATCCCGGTCCGGCCATTGACCAGGGGTGAAATTAAGGAATTGAAAGAGTATGGATTTACAATATTTGGCTGTGCGCCAACCCTGGAAACAGCAGATGAATCCGTTGAAAAAGTGTTCAATTTTGTGCTCCATGAAGATGATATCAAATATCTGGATACCCTGCCCAATAGGAATTCGGTGGCGGTGTGGAAGGAGATCATCAAAGAAACCTACGGGGCGGAGGAAGAGGAAAAAAACTCACAGGGCACCTCGGATGGTACATCGACAGAGAAAGGATAAAGTATTGTGATATCTGCGGTGCCCATGAAAAAGAACCTGAAAAATGTAGGAATTGCGATTATGGGTCCCCTCCTGTCCTCTGGGAGATCAACTTTGATGCCTGGGCAATCTGGAGGGAGATCAAGACCCAATGGCGGGCCGGGGGCATGGGGATCATAGGCCTTGACTACAAGGAGGCAAGGCAGGCGGCAAGGGAGCTTGGGATAAAATACAGTCCCAGGATGAGAAAAAAAATACAGGCAATGGAAAGGACGGTTCTGGAAAGTGTCAATACAGGGGATAAATAACGGTTTTTCCGCCACCCTAAAGGGTCAAAACAAGGTTAGAAAACACCTTAAAAGAGAGCATATCCGTGTTACAAAAGCCATGAATACGGCCATCCGGATTGAGGGTTTCCGCCTTAAAAATCTATTGCAAAAAGAGATTGCCCAGGGACAACCAGGCAACAGTAAATTAAGCCCCCTTTCTTTTATTGCAAGACGTTTGAGCAGAACCGTCCATGGTGCCGGGGGAAGAATGCAAAGGCAAAGCCCCAACCGGACTGCCCTGGCAAGACTTGCCCAGGGAGTCCGGTATCAGGTGTCAAAACAATCTCCCTTTGAATTGACCGTGGGCTGGGTGGGACCTGATACCATCACCCGGGCCAGGGATTTTAGGAATCCTGATCTTGGTAATATATTTGGCCGGGGGATTTTGGAAAAGGACATAACTTCTAAAAAATGGCGGCGGCTGGCCCTTGCCCACCAGACTGGATTTACAAGGATCATAACTCCCAGTCAGCGGCGTTTTATTGTAGGCCGGGGTGGAGAGCTTGGCAAAATAGAGGATGGTGACACTCCGTTTTTTCTGAAAAAATCCACAAGGCAGTTCAAGACTCCGGCAAGGCCGATCCTGGTGCCGTTCTGGGCTAAGTACAAAGGCCGGAGCCGGATTAATATTGATCAGAATTTCAGGACAAAACTTGCCGGGAGAAAGATATGAACCATGATAATCGGCTTGAAATAGTTTTAGCCGCACGGGATATTTCAGGCCAGGCTTTTGCAAGAATTCAAGGTCGAGTTCAAGCTTTAACCCGTCATGTATTTTCCTTGAACGGTGTCTTTGTTGCTCTGGGCGGTGCCGGAGTTATTGGAATGGCCGTCGGTAAATTTTCCAGTCTTGAAAAAGGGCTTATCGGTGTTCAAAAAACAACAGATATGACTGATAAGCAGATAGAAAAACTGGGTATTTCCATTGAGGATATGACCACCCGACTTGAAAAAACCATTCCTGTCACCTCGGTCAAGCTGCTTGAGATTGCAGAGGCTGCCGGGCAACTGGGTATCCGGGGCAATAAAAATATTTTACTGTTTACTGAAACCATTGCAAAGCTTGAAAGAGCGACTGATCTTATCGGCGGCGATGCAGCCAAAAAAATAGCCAGGCTGATGAATGTGACGGGAGAATCTGTTTCCGAGGTTGATATATTGGGATCGGTTATAGTGGCCCTTGGTAATAATATGGCAGCAACCGAATCTGAAATTCTCAGTCTGGCAACGGAAATTGGCCAGGCAACATCCGTGTTTGCGGTTGGCTCCGCTGAAGCAACCGCAATGGCTGCGGCCATGAAATCCATTGGAGTTCGAGCAGAACTTGGCGGGTCCGTTGTCGGTCGGGCAATGCGTACCATTGAGTCATCAATTAATAAAGGCGGAGAGTCTTTTATTTATCTGCAAAAGCTTACACACTTAACAGGAGATGAACTTAAAAAAACATTTAGGGAAGATTCCACCAAGGTTTTTCAAGCCTGGCTATCCGGCATAGGCCAAGTCATCGAGGGCGGTGCAAGTGCAGAGGAAGTTTTCTCCAAATTTGGCTTGAAAGGCGAGGAAATTTTAAAGGTTCTTCCTGCCATGGCAACAAAAAGTGACTTGCTTGCAAGGGCACTTCTCATTGCCAATAAAGAAACCAAGGATGCTACTGCATTAACCGAAGAATCTATCCGGGGTTCAAAAAGTTTTTCCGCTCAAATGATCATGACAATGAACGTAGTGGATAGAATTGCTTCGAAATTTGGCAAGGGACTTGCTCCTGAAATTATCAAAGTAACAAAAGAGTTCCGGAAGTGGTTCGATGAAAATCAAGACATAATAGATCAGAATATCCCCCAATTTATTGACGATACCCGGGAGGCTATATCGGATACCTACGGTGTTTTAAAAAATATGAAAGGATTTTATGATTCCCTTCCCAAGGAGATCACAGGTGCTGCCGGAGCCGGGATTCTCGGTGCGTATCTGTTTGGTGGGCGGGCTGGAAAAGTTATTGGGACCATAGTTTTGATTAATTCTTTGATGGAAAAAACCGGCAATGGCCTTAGCGATTTATGGGAAAAGCAACAAAAGGGAATGGAAATCCGGAACAAACTATTTAAAAGTATCAAAGATGCTATAGGATGGAACGCCGACAATGTGAACAAAGATGAATTGAATAAATTTTACCATTCCATTGGTATCGGAACTAAAAATTCCCAGGTATTTTCCATCAACAAAGATACACCGGGGTATGATCATTATGCCAAAAACAATGGTAAGAATAAAGTTTTAAGCTTTCCGATTGATAAAAACACTCCGGGGTATGATCAATATATCGCAGGTTTTAAAAAAGAAAAGAAGCCTTCACCCACTCCCACTTTACAGGATGATCATACCAAGGAGATCATAGCTGCATATTCCCAGGCATACTCTCAGATTTCGACAGTCAACCAGGTCACCTATGATCATATGGCTGCTAATTACAAAAAAGATTATGAAGCCTTTGTGAAACTCACCGGGGATAAAGAGACAGCACAATTAATCTATTTCAATAACATGGAAAGCCTGAATGCAAAAACTCTGGAAGGTATACTTGCTGACGATGGAGAGATCCAGGCCGCCATGGAAGCAAAAAAACAGCTTTATCAAACGTTCCAGGATGATTTCAAACGGGCCACCATGACCTCTTCCGAATATGAATTGGATCAACTGAATCAAAGATATGAAGAATATTCCAAGCATATTGATAATAAAACCGAGCTTGACCAGTGGTATGCTGCCAGTTCCAAGGAGATTGTCGAGACCTCAACCGATACCTTAAAAGATGCTTTTTCCGGGTGGGCCAACAGCTATGTTTCTGAATTAAACGAGATGGTCTGGGGGGCTGAAATGTCCTTTTCAAAAATTTTAGAATCATTTGGCAAAATGCTCACCCAGATGCAGATTCAAAAGTCCATGTCAAAGGCTTTGGACTGGACTGAGAATCTTGACTGGGGTTCCATGGGCAGTTCCATTGCATCCATGTTTGCAGGTGGAAACGGGGCAACGGCTTTATCAAATGGAGCCGTTATTAATTCGTCGGGGGCCGTTTTTGGCATGGCCGGAGGCGGGGTTATTAATGAGCATGTTGTGGGGGTGGGACTTTCTTCCGGGTCATCCTACGAATTTGGAGAGGGAGGGGTACCGGAGGCTGTTATTCCGAAAAAAGCCTGGGGCAGAGAAGAACAAAAAGCAAATAATGCCCGGCCCATAATCAAGGTTATCAATGTTTTTGACCGGAACAATTTAAACCAGATCATTGCCGAGGAGACCGCTAAAAACCATGAAATCATTGTCAACCATATGGCCTATGAAAGTCGGAACAGGAGGTTTTGATGGCAACTTTTCCCAGTTCTTTAAAACCCCAGGAAGAATATGTTGAAAATATTGAATGTCAGGTTGCGGTCACACGATACCCAAATGGTACGGAACAAAGAATTACAAACGGGGATCTACTTTATAGTTTTACCCTGAAATATGAAATGCTCAAGGGATCACAACTGGATACACTCTGGAATTTTTTCATTGCCCGGGGAGGAAAATTTGAAAGCTTTAATTATACCTCTGTACGAAATGGTCAGGCGTATGTAGTCCGGTTTGATATGACCAGCATGTCCAGGACATTATTCGAAAATACTTTGGAAAAAACCGGGCTGACATTGATTGAAGTCAAGGGAGAAACGCCGGAAGCATAAAGGAGTATTAAATGGAAGATGTAAGCTCCGAAATCCAGGAACAAGAAGAATCTGCAACCATGAAGATCGTTGAAATTTATGACATATTTCTGACCGACGGTACCCACTTAAGGTATTGCACTGCATCCACGGATCAAAAACTAATGGACTGGGCGGAATAAAATGGAACTTGATTCAACGGCACATATTATTGAGACCGATTATTTTTATGTTGAGGTGGAAAAATCAGATGCCGGATTCAAACGATTCTGGCTCAAGAATCAGGCAGGCTCAGGGCTTTATCCCACGGAAAATAACGGGGTGGCAAACAATGGCGGTAAGCTTTTAGTGCTGGCAAGTTCCAGTGATTCCATGGGACTTAGTATCAAGGAAAAAGAATTTTACACTTCGGATTTTGAATGGATCACCTACGGACTGGAACTTGAAGCAAGGGATCTTTACGGAAAACAGTGGACCGCAGATCCTGAAACACAAATTTCATGTTTAAAATCCGTGTCGGACACAAAGCATTCCCTTGGCGGTGGCAGGACATTGGTACGCTGGGAGATACTTTATTTTCCCACCATCGACAAGAAAGGATTGTATAAAAAATATAGTTTCCGGGTGTCAAAGGACAATGAAAATTCGGATAATATCAACTCTGCTATTTTGACCTGCGGGGTTGGCCTTTCAAATGCTTTTAGGGAAAGGGATAATACTTGCCAGGCTGGGCTTTTCGGATTCCAGGCGGGGTTTGATTATGATAGTGTTGCAAAACTTAATGCTGACTGGAGTTTTGATTCCGGCATTTCATATGGTATGGCCCGGAAAAGTAATTTCCCCAACCTATTGCCCAACTTTACAGGCTGGCAGACAGCTACAGGGACACCCGTCACAAATTCTGGCAGATCGATCAGCTTGAAAGCAGGGGATAAGATCAGGGTTTGGGCAAAGCAGGCTATCCCGGCAAATGCCTGGGGTACCTTTTGTTTTAATTTTGTATCGGGTGATGGTGAGGTCAAAATCAGGACAGCTTATAACCGGGACATGAACGATATCGGATACGATGATGAAACAAGTATCACGGCAACGGGGGCAACGCAGATTGCAGCCAAAGCCTCCACCCTTGACCATGTGATTTTTGTGGAGATGGAGTGCATGTCGGGAACCTGGACCGTTAATGATCCCATGTTCCAGATGTTATACAAGCCGGGAAATAGTTATGTGGAACCGGACGGGTCCGTTCTTTCTATCAACGGCTGGTGGAACAGCTTAAAAATTTCCGGCACTAATCTTTCCGGCAAATCCTTTAAAAGAATATTTGAAAGCCCCATGGATGTGGACAAAAGTATTGCCGTAGGAGTGTGGATCATGCCCCAAACCGATGGGATACCGTCCCCTGGGTTCCGGTTTAAATTTATTTTGTCCGACGACTCTGTGGTTTATTCCAATGAAATGGATATCTGGACGGACTGGAATGAAACTTGGGGGAATAATCCGGGCCGGTTTTCCTATTGGGCCGAGTGCTTTTATTTTGAGTTTATCCCGGAAGGCGTGACCCAGATCAAGGGCATCGGCATTGAGATTTTGACCGATGAAAATATATCCTGGGTGATTGACGATCTGTTCTTTTTCACCTGGCAATCTCGCCAACGGGGTCCAGGGGTTTATGCAAAGCACAATGTGGGCCTGAAAGCGTATCAGTCCCGGCAGGATACAAGGGTGTTATCAAATTATGTTGTGGGTGAATTGCCCAATGATTCCACTCTTATCCGGGACAAGGTTAATATTACAAAAATTGACCAGGCTTCCGGGGGATATTATATAAGCCGGTGTCCCTTGAGCGCCACAAATATCGTTGGTTCGCAGCCTAATGCGGTATTCCGATATAAAGAGGTCACGGTTGTGACTTCCGGATCTGGCTGGACCAGGACCGGGGGGCGGGCCAGCTATACATTGCCGACCGATTGTGAATTTTTAAAAGAAGTGATCAACCGGACAAAATCCGAGGCCTATACGATTTTATCCCACGATACCGGCATCGTGTGTATTGATGTCGGGACAGCCCGACTGCAAAACACGGATGTCCTGGAAGCTGTTTATTATAAAAAGGATATTCTCAGCCCCGTAAATTATTACGGGATTGAATGGAGATCCGATAATAATTGTTATGTGATTCATTTTGTTGATAACCAGACCATGATCGATCTTGCCGGGGCGGTCTTATATGTGGAGTATGAAATTGAAGCCCGGCATGATCCTAAGATCGACATGCTTGTGATCGGCTCCAGGAGTACTTCCAATATTATAATGGATAATAGAAATCCTGATACCGCATCTCCTGCGGTTGCCTGCCAGAACAAAATATTTTTTTCCATGGAGGGCAACACTCTGGGTGAAACCATGGTCTGTATCTACCCCATGGTGAATGAAACCAATAGAAAAGCTGTGGCTGTGGCCATGAATGATAAAACTCTTTCCCTTGTTTCCAATACCCGGGTGGAGCCTCTAAACCCTACCCCCAGAAACTGGAATATTGTACCCCATATTTCTTTTGCCGGGGAGTTTGTGGCCTCGGACCCCATGTATTATATGGATTCCATCCATGACAGATTTGCCCGGGGAAATATCGGCAATTGTATCGTAAGCGGGGGGAGTCTTGCTGCATCAAAATCAAGGCTCCATGATTATTGGTTTGGCTGGTCCAATGCGGTTTTGGATTCCGGAGTTTCCTTTGTGGACGGGATGCGGGATGTGATTAGAAGAGGCTACCAGGAAGAATCCATATCTAAAAATCTGAACTGGCACAGGTATTTTGTGGAAGTGACCCTGTTTAATTATGATTTTTTAAATAAGCACCGGGGGCAGATAGGCATCGGCCCCGATGGGAAACAAAAATATAAAAGGGTGTGGTACTACGAGACGGAGGACGGGTCGGATTATTATGTTATCCAACACGGTATCGATGATATGGATCAAAGCTATTATAAACCGATCAACCGGAATGCAAAGATTTTTTATTTTAAATACCACTATTCAATGAACTACCCTGCCTATTGGGCGACGGTCACATCCGGAGACGACTGGCCGGAAAATATCACAACTGTTTATGATATGTGGAAAAAAATGGCAGAGGCCTATTGTAAAAATTACGATTGTGAAGGAGTGATCCTGTCCGAGTTTATCATGTCTTACAAATACGGGTGTTCCGATAAGGATCTGGAACTGTACAACTCCTGGCGGACAGCCAACGGACATGAATCTTTGCTGGACTGGGTCCGGGACGGGGCCGGGGATGTCCAGTGTGATGATGCCCTATTGTGGGAGTGGAAATGTCGGCAAACGGAAGAGGCGACAAAGGATGCCGCCGCCATGGTCCATGGTCACGGCAAACTTTTGGGCATGAGCGCAGAAGTAGAACCCATCATTTCCGTGTGCGACATCGATGCCGAAGTTTGGGACGGTTACACTAAGACCGCCCGGACTTATCAAATGGGATCTGAACCAGAACAGACCCACTGGCATGTGCGGGAATTGACCCATAATTGTAAACGATACGGCCAGGATTACGACGGTCTTTTGACAGCCGACAAGGTGGATTTTTTTTATGTCTGGCTTTATTACAGATATTGCCCGGAGGAATGGTATATCACCGACGGAAAATTTACCTATGATATCATCGATGATTTTATCAATCATTACCAGCAATATAAAGAAAGACTGATAGTCTGTATCGGAGCCTATCCCAGATCCGATCCCCCGGAATCGTCGGAAGAAATCAAAGGCGCTTTGGAAAAGCTTATCGATGCCGGATTTAATGTGGCCTATGCCGGGTTCCCCAGGATTGTAACCTGGGAACAATACGATGCCATGTGGGACTGGTTTGATGATCGTGTACCCCGAGCCCTTTATGACAGTGACCAGGATGTGATCAATCTTGAACCCAAAAAATACGGGGGGATGCCGTTTTATGTTCGGCATTGATCAATGGCATACAGATTCCGGATCATACAGCCCCTGGTCGAACTGGCAAACTCTTATGAACAAACCCTGGACCGGACAGGATACAGCAGTATTAACATTAATAGCCGGGAATATGTATGGCCCGAATACAAAGGAGGTCTTTATTTGAATGTGGAAAAAGCACCGGTGGCAACGTACAAGACGGCCCCCATAGAACGAAAGGCGATTAAACGAGATCAATCCCTCCAGGTTTCCAGGTGTACCGTTTCAGCAGGGGACCCCGATGGGACCCTGGCAAGCCAAATGGCGAACAATCCGGATTTATTAAAACGGGCCACGGTGATTGTCAGGAGAACCTATATGGATCTGGATCAAAATGACCCCAGCGCATACAGAACAATTTTCAGGGGCAGCATTACAAACTGGTATATGACAGAATCTGGTAATTTCAGCATGGAAGTGTCCGACCGCTGGATGGATTGGTCATTGCCGGTAACCCGGCGAAGATACAACAAACGCTGTGAGTTCCCATTCAAGGGTAGTCGATGCGGATATCAGGGCTCTGAAACTTTTTGTGATAAATCAAAAACAAATTGTGAAGCCATAGGCAATGAAAATAATTTTGGAGGATTCAAAGAAGTTCCATTCTTAAGATTTGCGGGGATTTTTTACTCATGATTAATTTAGCAAAAAAGATTTTTGAGGATAACAAAAAGGACTATACAAATGTTTCTGGACACCCTTGTGTATTGTATGCCGCTGATTTTCTGGCGGCATTCAATCCCGGGCTCTACAGTCATTTGCCAAGGAAAACAAGGGATTTTTATTGGGGCCAGGATGGTCGCCCCTCTCTTAATCAAAAACAAAAAGCGATTTTAAGGTATGCAAAATTGTGGGGTGGCCGATCTGTCCTGCAGGCAACCCCCGGGGATGTGGTATTGCTTGGGATCCCCGTGGGGCATGTGGGGGTTTTTATCGGGCAGGAGTTGGTGGCACATCTGCACCGGAAAACACGTCAGCTTTGCATAGACAAGGCAGCTGATCTTGATATTTACAAATTTTACAGGATGTAATCATGGGACAAGCCGGTAGAATCGGAGTGATGGTAGTGGGTACGGTGGTGGGAGCCTATTTTGGCCAACCCCAGCTTGGATTTATGCTGGGGTCGGCCATCGGCATGGCAGCTTTCAAGTCCAAGGCAGCATCAATTACAGGCCCCATTCAGGATACACCGGATTATGAAACAGGAGGGGGCATTGATACTACCCTTGTGGCAGCTGATATCCCCATTCCCATTTGTTTTGGCACCACAAAACTTTCCGGCAACATAATCAAAGCCTTCAAGCTGGGAGCCAACAACGAAAGGCTGCTTGCAGCTGTAGCACTGGGGGAATATACAGGAACTCCCGATCCAGTGCTGACAAATTTATGGGTGAATGACATTCAATTTTCCTCCCTGGAAAATTTTTCGGGCTCCAGGAACGATGCCTCGTCGTGGTTTGAATTTTATCCCGACGGTTCGGGAACCACGGTGAACATAGAAAACAACGGGGAAAAACCCATCGGAGAAAAACTTGAACAGGAAGAAAGCCATGTCTCCTATGAAATTCCAATGCTTGGTGGCGGAGATATTAATTTTGTTGTCAATCATTATTCTCCGGGACAAGGCACGGCACAAAACTGGTCCCTGGATTACCGCATAGGCACGGACGGGGCCTGGATTAATCTGGGCAATTACAATCAAACTTTTCAAAAAAAAGTAACATCCGAAAGCCCGTCCGGCTGCGGAGGCTCATCGACAAAAACAGAAAATGTTGAGGGCTGGTCCCGGACCACCCACGAATTTACAGGCATTCCAAAGGGTAATTTATATTTCAGAATGACATTGGCCAGCACCACAAACGGCGGATATATACTCTGGGAAAATATTATAATTTCCAATGATTCGGGGCGGGATGTTGATTTTAAATACCCGTACACCTCTTTTATTCTTGTTAATCTGGTCAGATCCAGGGCGGTTTCATCTGCCAGTTTTAAGGCTTTTGTTGACTGGCCCCGCTCAAATCCTGCCGATGCCATCAAATTTTTACTGGGGGATGCAGATCTTGGCCTTGGCATGGAAAAGGAATTTAACGATGCTTCATTTACAGAGACTGCCTCCTGGTGTGCTGCCAGGGGACGAAGTATTGGCATGGCCGTTTCAGGAGCTTCATATGACCTGGCCATAGGACAGATATTAACCGCCGCAGGATTAATGCTTATCAGGACCGCCGGATACTTCAAGCTGATTGCCGATGATGCGGATGATCCCGTGGATCAGATAGATTCAAACATTGATATTTTGCCGGGTTCTTTTTCCTTCGGATTGATAGATGCCCAGGAAGATAATAATCGGTTGATAGTAAAATACATTGACGATAAAGACTACGACACTACCCAGAGTATCCTGGTTGAAGATTCACAAAAAGTGATAGCAGACGGTTTTGTCCGGGAGCAAACCATTGATCTGACCTGCATTAACAGCCAGTCTTCGGCTCAACAGATGGCCGAACAGATAGAAAAAAAACAAAAGCTTGAAATTTTGTGGATTAAATTTGCCGTGGGAATCAAAAAATCCAGGTTTGAGCCTGGAAATATCGTCACTTTTATTCATGAACCTTTCAACTGGTCAGCAGAAACAGACAAGCGTTTCAGGATTATTTCCATGGATGAAATTGAGGATGAAAACGGGCTTTACGGATTTGATATCAAAGCCTTGCTCCATGATCCTACAGCTTATATCCAGACATATAACTGGTACGAGTGGGTCACATCGGACTGGAGCCTTTCCACTGACGGCTCCAGCCAGGAAACAGGCTTTGCCCTGGTGAGCGCCATCAAGCCCGTTTATTATTCAAACGATCCCTGGGTGGCGCTTCAGATCAGCGTGGACCCACCCAACACAACAGAGGTAAATTATCTGGAGCTGTGGGTGCGGCCTGAATTTAGCAATACCTGGATCAATACAAATAAAACATCTTACAACGGGGCGGATATTCACTGGATACCATCTGAATCCTGGATCATCTGGCATTTTGCCCTGGTTGTGGTGACCGGCAGCGGGTCCAATCAAGATCCGGCCATGGTTCCAAGCGAGGCGTTTTATGTGATAAATGAGAACCCGCCGGGCTACGGTGGTGGCAGGTTTGGACTTCAACCCTACGGCCTATAAGGAGATAAAATGGCAATTACAAAGACAGGTATTTTCGATTTCATCAAATATGAACTTTCGGACAGAAACTGGAATACCGGATTGAACCAGAACTGGGACGACCTGGACGATTATTTAACAGTTATTCTCAAGGGTCAGATTTTCCATGTCATCCACGAGGAGGCAGCTGGCACGGACGGGGGAGATATCGGCATTTCCTGGACCACACGACCCATGAATACTGAAAAAGTGAACAGGATTTCAGGGGCATCCTTGTCCAGTAACCAGATCGTTCTACCCGGGGGGCATTATAAAATAAAAGGGTATGGCCAGGGTTATGCCTGCAATTCCCATCGGGCTGTTTTTTATAATGTCAGTGATAATGCTGTCCAGGTGCCGGGATCTTCGGCCAGGGCCAAGGCATCATACTACGAGATGTCCCCCAGCTTTATTGACGGTGAATTTTTAATCGGAGCGGAAAAAATCTTTGAACTGCGGCATATTGCAGAGACTGCAAATCCTGGATCTGGACTTGGTAAAGCCACAAATCTTGATTCACTATCTGAAATTTACGCAAGTTTGGAAATCACTAAATTGGATTGGTAAAAAAAGTTGCCCCGGAAATGGGGAGACCTCCGGGGCATTGTTAGCAGGAGTTCTATTATGCAAAATAAAACTCTTAAAATGAGAATAACCGCTTGAATTTATTTTGTAAAGGAAAAATTCATGATTGAATTTTCGGAAAAAGTGAACAGGATTTCAGGGGCATCCTTGTCCAGTAACCAGATCATTTTACCCGGAGGGCATTATAAAATAAAAGGGTCTGGCCAGGGTTATGCCTGCAATTCCCATCGGGCTGTTTTTTATAATATCAGTGATAATGCTATCCAGGTGCCGGGATCTTCGGCCAGGGCCAAGGCATCCTATTACGAAATGTCCCCCAGTTTTATCGACGGTGAATTTTTAATCGGGGCGGAAAAAATCTTTGAACTGCGGCATATTGCAGAGACTGCAAATCCTGGATCTGGACTTGGTAAAGCCACAAATCTTGATTCACTATCTGAAATTTACGCAAGTTTGGAAATCAGCAAACTGGATTGGTAAAAAAAAAGTTGCCCCGGAAGTAGGAGGCTTCCGGGGCATAATTGCCAATGAAGTTCTACAATGAACAAATAGAACCGTGAAATGATAATAAACCCTTGAATTTATTTTGTAAAGGAAAAATTCATGACTGAATTTGACGAAAGTTTTAAAAAGGTGATCATGTTGGAAGGCGGGTATAAACTTCATAAAGTTAAAGGAGACCGGGGCGGCATGACCTACGCCGGTATTGCAAGAAAGCGCTGGCCCAAGTGGTCCGGCTGGGGAAAAATTGATGCTAAAGAATATGATGCCGAGCTGACCGGCATGGTCCGGGCCTTCTATAAAAAGGAATTCTGGGACCGAATCCGGGGGGACGATATGGGAGCCCCGGAGGTTGCCTACCACATTTTTGCCTTTGCCGTTAATGCAGGTTTAAAAACAGCGGTGAGGATGACCCAGCGGATCATCGGTGCTCTTCCCGACGGTATTTTGGGGAACAAATCTTTCCGACGATTAAATGAAATGATCCAGGACGAAAAGGATGAACGGATTTTTGTGGTGACCTTCAGCCTTTTTAAAATCTTCCGGTATAAAAACATATGCCTCAATGATGACCGGAGAGACCAGGACGAGCTTATCAGCAATCAAAAATTTTTATGCGGCTGGATCAACAGGGTCCAGAAAGGACTTGAATAATGAGCGGATTAGTTAATGTTGATTTAGGGGGAGCAATAAAGGCCGGCAGCAATCTCCTGGACGATCTGTTTACTTCCGACGAAGAAAGGCAGACATTAAACATCCAGGAAAAACAGATTGATGCAAATTTGCAAACAGGACAGATGGAAGTAAACAAGGCCGAGGCCAATCACAAATCAATATTTGTGGCCGGATGGCGACCTTTTATCGGGTGGGTAGGAGGCTTGGCCCTGGGCTATAAGTTTTTATTCCATCCTTTTTTGATCTGGATCTGGTGCTTTTGCCAGGCAAAGGGCTGGATACCCATCGATGCAACGCTGCCACCTGCAATAAATGCCACGGAACTTTATCCAATTATCATGGGAATGCTTGGCCTTGGGACCATGAGGACGGTGGAGGGTATTAAAAATATTAAGACAAATTCCATCGGGGCAACCCCAAAAAAGAAGGGTTCAGGATTTAAGTGGCCCTGGAAAAAATAGATTCAGCCAATCAAATATATTTTTTGTTTTTGTCTGGTTAATCTTTTCCACCAGTTCATATTTTTTATTGATCAGCGATGCTATCTCCTGTCCGGACAAACTCCCCTGTTCAAGCATATTGCCCCAGGGGTCCCCTATCCTTTCAACTTCGTCCAATAAATAATCGTAAAATTTTGTATTACCGCGCCCAGAAAGTACCGACAGAATAGAAGCAAGCTTGTTTTTCTCTTGGTTAAAGTACTTTTCCATGGCGGTCTCCATACTCATTATTTTGATTCCATAAATTAGACTTTATGGGTAAAATATATCATAGATCAAAAAAAATATTAATATTTGTTCTTTTTTTTGTACCCCTCTCCTTGACTTTGTCCCTATTAGGGACCACTATAAGCCATAGTTAAGACAAACACACATAAAACTCAAACGGAAAGAGAAAATAAGGTTTTTTATATGACAAAAACAAAAATTGATATCAAACAGGCCAGGCAAACCCTGGGCCTTAATCAAACCCAGATGGCCAAGGCCATGGGGGTGAGCCGTGGCCTTTGGATAAAATGGGAAAAAGGAGACGAACAGGGTATCACCGCTGCTCCGACCAGGCTTTTAGAAACTCTTATGTGGCTGCATTCCAAAGATTTGTTTTCTGAATATCAAGAAAAATTTTCTTAATTTTTTTTAAAGAAAAGCCTTTTTAAGTGTTGACTTTGTCCCTATTAGGGACTACATTAAAACCATGAAAAACACACATAAAAAGGAGCTGAAAACAATGGATATAAACACAATATTAAAAGAAAAAAGCCGACAACCATTAGGAAAATTCATTGATAGAATATTAGCAGAACAATACAGCAACCGGACAAGAAAAATGTCCGCCATTATTCTGGGCGATGATGGCAGATATTGGGTTGTAACACTCGCAAATATGGAACGTTTACTGAGAGCCGGTTATGAACTGGCTCCATCATAAACAACTATAGTTCAGAGCACATGAATTGATGCTCATTTCATGTACATATACCTATACCAATAAAATCCTAAGCAAATGATTCTCTCAGAAGCCCCACAATTGGAGACAAATCGGATACCGGAACAGTTTCAAATGCGAGACCATTCTTTTCTGCCTGCCTCATAAAAACATTTTTGGCTATAGAGTCTTCAGAAACAATAAGTTTCTTGGCCCATTGGCCTTTAGATTCCCATGCCTCTGTAAAAAGAGTTTCGACATCTTTTTCAAGCGGTGATTCATCTACTACTCTTGATAGCACATGGCCAAATACATATGTGCTGGCTGCATCTATTAGCACATATATATCAAAAGGTTCTTCCTTTACAAACAAAAACTTGATCTTTCTTTGAAAAAATAGACACATTTTCACTCGTATGTGTAATAAACAAAAAACACATAAAGGAGCATGAAAATGGGAAAGCAAATACTGAAACGGTACAACAAGGATTTCAAATTAAGAGCAGTCAAATTATGTC
>JAAELK010000386.1 GCA_024226935.1 Desulfobacteraceae bacterium | reverse complement strand
GACATAATTTGACTGCTCTTAATTTGAAATCCTTGTTGTACCGTTTCAGTATTTGCTTTCCCATTTTCATGCTCCTTTATGTGTTTTTTGTTTATTACACATACGAGTGAAAATGTGTCTATTTTTTCAAAGAAAGATCAGGGTAGACTGGCTTTGTATTGAGCTACAAAAATTTTATCCTCCAATCCGTCCAGAGCATAAACAACTTCTTCTTGGTCGGCTTCTTGGCAAATGATCAAGCCGATTGTATCTCGTTCATGCGTGAATTGCATGTTTTTCCGATAATAGCTAATGTATTTATTGATCTGTCCGATATCTTGGTTGTTGAATTTTCCTCGTTTTAATTCTACCAGAACCACACAGGGAATCCCCCTATGGTACAGCACTAAATCAATTTTATGTGTTTGCCCAGCAATTTTAATGGGAACCTGGCGACCAAGGAAAGCAAAGTTTTCTCCCATTTCTTTTAGAAACAGTTCAATATTTTTGACCAGCTTTGTTTCCATTTCTTGTTCATTATCTTTTAACTCCAAGCCCATGGGGTTGAAATCCAACACATCTTTGAAGACCTCCAAAGATGTTTCTGACGGCAGTTGAGCTTGAAAGGTGGCTTTGATTTCTTGGGGAGAGGCGTTTTCATAAAGGTTTGCTTTCATTTGCTTTTTGAGCGTTCTTACGCTCCAAGAATTTTGGACAGATTTCTTTTGATAAAATTTTCTTTTGTTATCTTCTTTAATGTCCACAAGCTGATAATAATGCGTCCAACTCAATTGTGGGATCAGCGATCCCATTTTTTCATAACAGTGATAAAACCTGATAATTCTATATAAATCACGTTTAGTTATTTTTAAATCAACTGCTAAGTTTTCAAGCAAGTATTGACCATATTCAGCCCTGTTTTTATATTTTAACTCTTCTCTAACAATTCGCTCTCCTATTTGCCAGTAGGTCTGCACCTTAATATTGTCAACGGCTTTATAAGCGGTATGTTGTCCTTTGGCAAGAATACTTTGCAATTCTTGCAATAGAGTTTGATAGCCTTTATTTAAGGCAGTATTTGAAGTAGTAGTCAGTTCGTTTTTAAGCATATTTCAATTTAAATTTTTATAAGTTATCGATACTTGACGAGCTTACAATACACAATCTATCCCAAATGTACAAATTTACTGTAAGATTGCACTGGGCAAAAAGTGGGATTGATGATCCCACTTTTTACTATTTGGGTTTTTTTGCCCATCTCCCCGAAAAGTTTACATAATGGCAAATTATCAGACCCAACTGTGGTGGCTCGGAATAGATCAGCCACCACACCTACTAAAAATCTTAGGTTTTTGTTATGACCATATCAACTCCTAATTGCCAGAGGTCACCAAAATATCCACCAGATGCATCCCAAAAGTTT
>JAAELK010000385.1 GCA_024226935.1 Desulfobacteraceae bacterium | reverse complement strand
GGGCTGTACAACGCATTTTAAAACGCCCTAAGAGTTCCAGAGAAGAACTTTTTCAGAAGACCGTGGAAGTTCTGAAAGAAATGTTAGGCAAATTGAAAGCTTAACCGGGTTGAAAGCGGAAATGAGATTCAGAAACCGGTCCCCTTAACCAAGCTTCAGCAATATCAGGCCGATTTGCACAAATACCTGGGAATATTCAACAGTTTTATCTGGAATTCCAGATAGTTTTGGGCCTGGCGAGGGCGGTTTTCCTGAGATTGCCGGACTGTTTTTTTGTACAGTGATTAGTGATTAAAAAATCAAATGAATTGCTGATATAATATGAATGCAATTCATCCTTCCGGATCAGCCCATATTGTCAGATACGGAACGCCACAAAGATGATGTTGCAAAGATATTAAACCGGGATAATTTTGCGCCAGACCTGATTCTTTTTAACGGAAGCTCTTTAAAATCCGGGGTTGTGCAGGAACGAATAAGATCTGCCATACGTCACTGGTTCAGACTGGAAGATGCAAACTTTCCAAGGGTTCTTGAAAACCCTGATCCGGATATCTCTGTTGCATCTTGGATGCTGTACATGAGGCAGTAAATATTGAACATGGTATTCTCTTAATAAAAAACGAGGTTTTTTTCGGTTTGGAAATCAGACGAGCGTACTTCATAACATCCCAGGGAGAAACCATGCAGGCCGAAGAGGATATTGCATTAAGCGGCTAAGGGAATATCAGGAGAGCTATATGGAACAAATTCAGGAGATTAACAGTCTGAGGATATACAGTAAGATTTTTGGAAACCGGCTGTCAATTGATTTGCCGAAAAGTTTCGATGTTCAGGAAGTGGAAGTTATTATAATACCGAGAGAAATAAAGCCGGTTTCAGACAGAACAGTTCACAAAGACGACTGGAAAAACGATTTCCTGTCTGTTTCAAAATGGGATATTTCAGAAGATGAGATAAAGATAAAATCATGGACACTCCCGGAATCTCAGCCTGTTTGCCCAAAGACCGCCAAAAGGCGATAATCATGAGTTTAGCGGTGTAGGATGCATTGTATGCACCTTGGCAACGTATTTTTTTCCCCTCATAATTAACTCAGACAAACTGTTTGCACACAACTTCAGACTGTCCGCCTTCGAATTCCAAACGTTCGGAGTTCCCCCTTCAGGGGGCTGTGTGGCCATACAACTTCGGGATCAGGCGCTCCGGGTTAATTCAGATGAAATTATCCGCACACAAATTCAGGCAAATCAGAATCATCCTGGCCCAGCATCGGCGGGAATCTTAAGAAGTCTCCTGTCGCGGCCCGATGGCACAATGCGCGTAGCGATGCAGGGTGCATTGTATGCACCTTGGCAACGTATTTTTTTCCCCTCATAATTAATTAAACTATTTGC
>JAAELK010000384.1 GCA_024226935.1 Desulfobacteraceae bacterium | reverse complement strand
TTTAGGGGGGTTAAAATTGGACGCTGATGGGGGGTCAATTTTGGACGCTGTTTGACACCAATAATTAATACTGATGATAAAAATACTCTCATGTTCGTTACTCCCTTTTAATTTTTTTTAACTCCAATTAAAAATTTTTTTCAAACAAGCCAGATTATTTAAAAACCCAGGCAATTTAAAGTATCCACCTTCAAGATGGATACTTTCCATCTCCAAAAGTTGTTACACTTACGATAGCAAACGGCGTGCCAAACATGCAATTGCCTGTATTTTAAGTATAATCATGATTTTAACAAAACTTATCAAACCTTTTAGTTACGAAAAGATCACCTCCCGGTTACAATTCTTGCACCTTTTTTACAAACCTTAATGGCGCAAGACAGCTTTGTAAAAAGATGTTTGGAAACGAAAAATTTTTTTTTAAGACCTTCTCTCTTTTTTTTAGAAACATATACTTTTACCAATAACCCTGGTATCTTGGCAAAGGGGTATGATATTTTCCATTATCTTGAATATCCCAATTCTTTAAATACGCTCCATCATGGATATTCAACAAAAACAACTTTTTTCCCATCTCCTTTATCAATGGAGCTATGCCCCTTGAATTAAAGCGAGAATAATATTGATCTATTCCCAACATTTAGTGAAGAAAGCAAAGGGAAACCGACATGAATTCAATCTTGGAAAACCACCACCTGAGAAGTGGCATCCATTATCTGGCCGCCATTTTCACCATGGGCATATATGGCGGCCAGGTTTGTCCTCTGGCAGAGACTCTGCGTATGGGACCATGGCTGATTGAACTAAGTTTTATCTTTATATTATTTTTTATCCTGCGCACCTGGGCACTTAACAAAATTATGGGAAAAATTGCACTTCAAAAGCAGGTGGGGCACCAATTTTTGATAGAACTGGCCGGTTTTATCGGGGCGGGAATGGCCATCATCATTTTCAACAAATGGGTCCATGGGTTTCCCGGCATTGAAAGCGGTTTAAAAATGCTTCTGGGGACCACCACCCTGGGCTTTTTTATCGCCACAGATCTGGCCCTTTTACGGGAACGCAACATTACCCAGGAACTATTGGAAAGGTGGGCATACCTGACAAGATTCTGCTCAAACCAGGCCGCCTGACCGATGAAGAATTCCAAACCATGAAACAGCATACCATCATAGGTAAAGAGGCCTTGAAAAAAGCGGCGGCCAATATAGAAGACAACAACTTTTTGAAAATTGCCCAGAAAATTGCCTGCTCCCACCATGAAAAATGGGATGGAAACGGATATCCCCACGGCTTAAAAGGGGACACTATTCCCATCGCTGCCCGCCTCATGGCTCTGGCAGATGTATATGATGCCCTGATTTCCAAGCGTGTCTACAAAGAAGCCTTTTCCCATGAAAAAGCAAAACGCATCCTCATTGAAGGCAGAGACAATCACTTTGATCCAGATGTATTGGATGCTTTTATTGCCATTGAAAATACCTTTGTTTCCATAGCCGCAGAGTTTTCAGAGACGAAATAAAATTTATAATGCCGATGATATAAACATGGTGCAAAACCGGCCCCCATCAAAAGCCAGTTTTAACTTTTTCCAATATCTTATCATATCGATTCACTATTGTTTCCCATGAAAATCGCCTGGTATAGTCAGACAAACTTTGACGCACGGGTAAAATTTTATCCGGGGCCAGCAATAATTTTTCCAATTTTTGCTGGAGGTCTGATCGGGAATTAAAAATGATTTCATCGTGGAATTTTTCCGGCATAATTTCAGGATATGAAAGCCTATTTGGCAGTAATGGAAAGCAACCATGACGGACCGCCTCCACAACTGAGATACCAAAATTTTCCTGGATGGCCGTACTAACCACCACACTCCCCCGGGCAAGCCAGGATCGATATTCCTCCCGGGATTCAAGATGGCCATATACCAAAATTTCTTCTGCAAAGATCTGTCTGGCCATCTTAAACACCTCGGGAATAATTTCGTATTGTTCTCCCAGAAGGGCCAGATAAAAACCAACACCTTTTTTTTTCAATGCCTTCAACACATTAAAAAAATCTTCTGGATTTTTGTCATAATCCCAACGATGGTTCCAGATTATCAAGGGCCTGTCCAAGGGGCTTTTTTCCACGATAATGGGCATTGCACTGAACCTGCAACCCGGATAAAGAACTTGGGTTTTCTTTTCAAGAACGTTTGTTATCCAGTCGGGTCTATAATCAGGCATCTGCTTTATCTGAAGTTTGGCAGCCCTTATAAAAGCATCAAAATGAAAATTTGAATTAAATAAAACCAGATCCGCAGCAAAGGCGGAAACAATATTGGAAAATCCCAGATTAAAATCCCTTTTTCCGTGGGACCCCAAGGGATAGGAAAGTTGATTTTCATGGAAATACATGACAACGGGAGGAAGATTTCGGCCCCCCAATGCCATAAAATCAGTTAAATTCATCATGTCCGTGGTAAAAATCAAATCGTATTGAGATAAATTTTTTACCTGCTGAATAAAATAAAGAGAGGCCCCCCGCATCCTCCACTTCCAAAAACTATCAGGCAGGGTGACAAGATCCACATCATGGGATGAATGGGCTGCAAATCCCAAGGCAAAATCTTTATGGGACCCCCCAAAAAAGGGTTCAAGAAATAAAATTTTCAATGCAATCCATCCCTAGGTAAATTTTAAATCTACCCTGTTTTACCAGCCAGGTCAACATGGTAAAGAATCTCACCAGCTATTACGGAAAAACCTTGAAATTTTGACAATCAATTTCAAGATGGCCAATTATCAAAATTTTGTTTTTCAAGTTTCATTTTACCCCCACTATCCTTGTAGATATTAATCCAGGCATTCCAGTTTTTGGTATCCATATTGGGATAATCCAGGCGAAAATGACTGCACCGGCTCTCCTTACGCATTATTGAAGCCCGCAGTTTCATTTCAGCATTCAGGATCATATTTGAAGTTTCATGGGCAAGCCTGAGTTCATGCATATCAGCGGCCCTGAGCATGGGTTTATGATGATCCCTGAGTTCTTCTATATAGGCAAGGGCTGCCTTGAGGATTGGTTCTTTTTTTATGTAAAGAACAAAATTTGGAATCATTATGCCCTGGAGGGTTTGGGTAACCCAGGCAGGGCTGTAACCCTGCTCTCTTTTTAAAGGAGCCAGGATTTCTTCTTGAATTATCAATTGTTTGCTCTTGGGAATAACAAGTAATTTCATGGTTTTTGAGTAGGCAGCCGACGCTTTACCGGCAATACTCCCCTGTACGGCGGAGCCTGCCAAAGATGAACCAACCTGGGTATAAATGCCACCTGACATATGGGATCCCAGGGCATCACCGGCGGCATAGAGCCCTGGAATATTGGAAGCTCCCTGGGCATTGACCGGCACAAGCCCTTCCGATTTATGGATGGACATCCCGGCTGAGGCTCCACCAGATGGAATCCCCCCCATACCGGGGGGGGACTTTTTACCCTTTTCCCCTAAATTTTTTCCCCCGGATTCATCCCCGGGAGGCGAACCTGGATGTTCAAACCCGGGAGGCCTGTAAGGACCACCCTCAATAGGTTCCATACCACCGGGAGAGCGAGACTCTTTTGTCCGGGGACCGGCCATGTAAATTTTGTAATTGAGATCAACCCCCAGATCATGCCTGGCATTAATTCCAAGAATACTGGGAGAGGTATCAAGTACTTGCCTCCATTGATCATATACGGCGGCCGGATTTTTCAAATTACCCGGGTGACCGTCATTCCATTCTTTGCCGGTCACTTTGGCCCCAATTTCGTAGGCCATCATAGTTCCGTCATGGGTAAGATCACAGATGGGAAATCCGTTGGGCTTAAAACCGCCTGCTCCAGTGCAGAGCACAACACTTTTTGCCGGGAAGAAATGAATTTTTATTTCATCCAGACTAAAACCTGCTGCACCAATAATCCGATTATTTTTTTTAATAAGATGGGTCAGCATCACCCTTTCCATGACCCTGATCTTCCGTTCACCGATGGGCTTATTAAAAGACTTAAAATAAAGTGGGGAATCAAAAAAACCCCATTCTTTTAGTTCTTTGACCCTGGCAAGGGAGTGCTGCGCCATCTGCCGGGTGAATACAGGATTATTTGTCTCCAATGCCGAAAGGCAAACTTTTTTTACAAACTGGTCAAGACTGATTCCCGCTGTTGCCGGATCATAGGCAAAAATTCCCCGGGCAAAGGGGGTCTGACCTGAAGACCCCAGGCGGCCCTTGGAGACCATTAAAACCCTTGCGCCGGCATCATGGGCCTTTACAGCGGCAAAAAGCCCTGCTATTCCGCTTCCCACAACAAGCACATCCGCTTCATTATTCTCCAAACTCATTTTATCAATATCAATTTGTCTGATATTGGCATGACATGCTTCATTTCCCGTGGGCAACCCCATGCTAGCCAAGGCAGCAAGACCTGCTGCACCTCCCGCAATTGCTAAAAAATTGCGCCGGGATATTTTTTCTATATTTTTTGATATCTTCATCTATTCTGCTCTTTTTTTAAGTGGTTTTAAAATATAAGTTTTTCCAAAAAGCACAAGGTTGGCCAGGGTCAAGATTATAAATAAATATCCACCTTCTTAGAAGGTGGTTTTGCCTTTTACCCCCTATAAGGGGGCTATGCTTGCCTCCTGAGAAGACAAGCAGGTCATCCCCTATTTCATACAAACTTCTTATTGTTCTTGTTGCTTTTCAAGCACTT
>JAAELK010000383.1 GCA_024226935.1 Desulfobacteraceae bacterium | reverse complement strand
GAAACATTTAGAATTCATAGATTCTATGATTTGAGCGGGACCAATTACTGTGCAAAGTGTTACAATTAGAAAACCAAGATGTTTTACACTGTTTTAAACATTCCGCATTGCAATGTAAGGCAAATTAAGAAATATTCAGAATTCATAGATTCTATGGTTTGAGCGGGCCCAATTACTGTGCAAAGTGTTACAATTAAGAAACTAAGACGTTTTACACTGTTTTAAGCTTTCCGCATTGCAAAGTAAGGCAAGTTAAGAAACATTTAGAATTCATAGATTCTATGATTTGAGCGGGCCCAATTAATTTGCAAGGTGTTACAATTGAGAAACTAAGGTGTTTTATACCGTTAAAAAGTTTCCGCATTGCAAAATAAGGCAAACTAAGAAACATATAGAATTCATAGATTCTATGTTTTGAGCGGGACCAATTACTGTGCAAAGTGTTACGATTAAGAAACAAAGACGTTTTGCACCGTTTTTAACTTTGCGCATTGCAAAGTGACGCAAATTAAGAAACATTTAGAATTCATAGATTCTATGGTTTGTGCGGGCCCAATTACTGTGCAAAGTGTTACAATTAAGAAACT
>JAAELK010000382.1 GCA_024226935.1 Desulfobacteraceae bacterium | reverse complement strand
GTTGCGCCTGAAATCCAAAATAATTAGGAAAATAGAGCCCAAAGGGCTGTTCAAGCGGTAAAGTAATCTCCCGCCCTAAAAAAAATCCCCCGAATTACCTTTGGACGGGTGTACAAAAAAATAGGTGGTGAATTTGGGTTAACAGCTTGTGCTTTTAAAATTTTCTTTTGAATGCTATTAATACCATTTTTTTGAAAGAACAATTGATAAAAGTGTAAATAATAGTATTCAGGAGAATAAAAAATGCCCAGGGCCTGTGATTTGAAAAAAGGAAATGTTGTGGAGATAAACGATGAAGCTTACATGGTTAAGCATATTGATGTGAGATCTCCCTCGGCAAGAGGGGCCGTAACTCTTTACAAGATCAGATTTAACAGTATCAAGACTAAACAAAAATATGAAGAGAGCTATAAGGGAAATGATATGCTCAATGGGGTGGCCCTCCAGAGAAAATCTGTGCAATATTTGTATCCCGACGGTGCTCTTCATGTGTTCATGGACAATCAAGAGTATTCTCAATACATGATAGAGGGTGATGTGATCGAAGATGAGTTCATTTGGATTACAGATGGGATGGAAGGTATTGTCGCTCTTATCATCGATGAAAATATGGTTTCCATTGAAATTCCAAAGACTCTTGTTTTTGAAATATCTCAAACGGCTCCAGGCATCAAGGGAGCAAGCGCATCAGCAAGGACAAAGCCCGCAACCCTTTCGAATGGTGTTGAGATCCAGATTCCGGAATATCTTGAGGTAGGGGAAATGGTCAAGGTCAATACAGAAACAAAAAAGTTTATGTCCAAGGCTTGATTTTAGGCAAACCATGGTAGAGTTTAGGAGGTAGGTGGGTTAAGTGATTAAAATTTTCTTTTCCTATGAATTTCATCGGGAATTTTCCAATAACAATTTTTCCCGGGGGATTCCCTGTCTCCTGTACCAATTAATCCTTTAATTTTGACAAACATTCATTATTTTTTTAACTGTTTTATTGAACCTTTTTTGCAGGTTTACAGATCAAAAGATAGGGATCAAACACTTGTGATGCATAAAGTTTTTTGTCAAAGATTAATCCCGTTGATGCTGCGCTAAATTGTTTTCCGCTATCTGAATAAAGCACGGTTTTTGTTTTTGTGACAGGATCAATTAAAAAAATAGCAGAGGGTGAGATGTTTTGATCTGATTTCTGGTGTTTTAAAAATGCAATATCGTCAAAATGAGCCGGAATAATCAATTTATTTCCAAGGGGCATAATATTATCCATCCCTTTAACCTTAACAATAATTTCGCCCTGCCCAAGTGTACCGTCGATGTTGCGTGGGAAACGGTACAGGGTATCTCCCCTGGTTGTACTTACATAAATATGGTTGTTTTTGGCGAAAATTCCGTTGGCCAGGGCAAGTTTTGGTCCAACTTTTTGCCACTGATTGTTAGTGGGGTTGAAATGGACAATGTCAGAGGTGTTTTTCCTGAAAAAGGTATTAATTATACTTTTAAAATCGTTTGTTAAATAAATCTCTCCGTTTTTTAAAACAAAGAGATCATTGGGTGACCAAAGATGGTCTTTTTCTTCCAGAAGCGGGGGAATAAATTCTAAGTGATTATCAAAAACCTGATATATTGCAACGGCATTTTCAAGCCTATCTCCTTTGTTATGGGGATCATGCAAAATGACGTACAAAAAAGTCTTATCCTCATTATGCCGAATATCTATTCCATGTGGACTAAAAGTCTGAACATAATCCATATCCCCTAAACGGCACATCCTCTTAACTTTTTGGCTGTTCAAATCAAAGGTATAAATTTCACCGGTCTTGATGGGATTTCGTCTTTCTCGGCAAGAGATGAGCAGTCGGGGTGAGGGGCCCCAGCGATCTATAGCTATATCTTCAGGCCCGGGGGCTATTTTTATACGGATGCAGCTTTGAAATTCAGCGTATTGGGGCAGGCGTTCTTTTAAGCTACAGCCCTGAAAAAAACTGGCACCTATTAATGGTTCATCAGGATATCGCGTACTTCGCATCAACAGTAAGTATCGGTGCCTTTGAATTATAATGAAAATTTTAAGTCTTGAAATTAAGGAGTGGACATGACCATTTTCCTATTTTTTTGTATTAGCCGTACAAG
>JAAELK010000381.1 GCA_024226935.1 Desulfobacteraceae bacterium | reverse complement strand
TTTCATATGTTTTTTTCTCCGTAGCAATCTTTGTTGTGGGCGAAACCAAGGGCAAAATCCCTGGTCCGCCCGTGGCGGTTATTTTATATATTCTGCTATGGCTTTAAATGTCCTACGATTCTTACGTTCAATATAGACTATGATATCCAATGCTTTTTTAGCGTATTCGGTAATCAGTTCCGGGCCACCTTGCAGCCCGGAAAGCTGAGAATTTAAAACAATTGCGTCAATAGCTTCTTTTGTGCCGTTGGCATGGAGAGTTGCCATACTGCCACCATGCCCGGCATTTAAAAGCCGTAAGAAAGGAACCGTATTATGAAGATCCAATTCGCCCATAAGAATACGATCTGGCCGTACTCTCATAGCAGAATTAATAATATCTACATATGTCACCTGGGCAACATCTGTTCCCGTTTTAGATTTTAGCCACCGTACCGTATTGGGTTGATCAACAACCAATTCTTTAGTGTCTTCAATAACCACAAGACGGACATCCTTTGGGATCACCCGGATCATAGAATTAAAAAAAGTAGTCTTACCGGAGGAAGTACCTCCGACAATCAGGATGGTTTTACCAATTTTAATATTTTTCTTTAATTCTTTGGCATCGGTTTTTGACATATAGCTTTCAAGGTCAAACCGTTGGGCCTGGGCAATCCGAATTGCTATGCAAATCCCTGAATCTGCCAACCCCTCGCCTACTGCCTGAACTCTAAAGCCAAATTCCGGCAGGGCAGTAGCTAAAAAAGGCGTTGTTTCATCAAATGTTTGGCCCTGGGCAGTAGCCAAAGCACTGACCATAAAATTTAATGATTGGAGTGTTAAATTTTTATCTTTTTTCTCCTGCCAACCGTCCAGGGTTTCTATCCAAATGCTACCCGGTTCATTGATACATAGTTCAACCACGTTTTTTTGGTTAAAATATTTTTCCAGGGGTTTCAGGTGCTGCTTTAATAAAACATCCATAATTATTATTCCTGTATATAAATGGTATCATCTGATCGTTTATATTTAGCAGCACCCCAGGTAATTTTTACGTATCCCGGTGCTCCAATAGTTCCGTTGCTTATAGGGTATGGTGGCATTTTGCCCCATCCCCCAGCTCCCCCAGCTCCATACCCTGTACCACCAATACCCCTCTGTTTGAAATAATTTGGATGCCAACCACTCGTAATTGTATCTTGGGCTAATTTAATCGTTCCATATCCTTGGCCCCCATCACCAGGAAAGCCAGCCTGATAACCATCTGTTCCTTTTTGACCATTATATATAGAACCATATCCAGCTCTTGCGGTTACCAAACTTCCAAAGGTTGTATTTTGACCTGATTGACCTATAGTAATTTTAATAACTTGTCCTGGAATCACGTTAATACTTTTTTGTATCATCTCACCAGCTCCACCTCCAGCACCAGAACCTCCATAACAATAAGTGGGGCCTCCAATACAACCTCCTGCCCCTCCATTTATTCCAGGGGAGGATTCTCCGGGAGGACCTTTCGCATCAACTCCATTGCCTCCACGACTCCCCCCGGACACTACAAAAACATTTACACTTGTCACACCCACTGGAACAGTCCAAGTACCGGAAGCTGTAACTTCTTTGATCCTGTTTTCAGTGCCTATATAAATATAGGGGATAGAAACACCTTTGTCCTGGCATGGGCTTATTTCTACCTTACCTTCGGGAGGTTCAATATGTGTTGAAGTTTTTTGAATAGATCGTAGGGCATCATCATCATGGATCAGACCGCAACCGCCCGAATTAAAGATATGAGGAAAAGATGTGGAAGTTGAAACTAAACACTCGCTTAGATAAATGGGCGTTGCGTCCTTTATATAATAATCTCGGGTTCTATAATAACTTTGTCCGGTTACAACGTTATGCTCATATTTTGGATCACAAAAATCTTCCAAAACTTTATAGCTGCCGTCATTAACGGCTCGGCATTCGCTGGCATAGCCTATTTCTCCAGACTGCAAATAATAGGCTACTCTTTTAAAAGTTGTTATCTTATCATTTGCAAGGTCAATATCCGGCGTACAAGTCAGTTCTGTTAAAAAATGATCATAAGAAAGTTCCGAATCCTGGCACTCTGAAATCCGTATGTCGTTATCATCTGATCCGGTATAATAAAGTTCTTCCTGGACATAGCTTTTACCCACAGTAAAATCGTCCCTGATTTCACATTCAGACGTTTTACCGTATATCTCATAAAAATTTATAAAATCATTGGTACAATCAGCAATTGATCTTACTTCATCTTCTAAAGTAACCGCTTCTCTATATTGCTCGTATGCTTTTTTGTTTTCAAAATCTAAAATTACAGCACATGGCTTACCGTACGTTTTATCAAGGGGAAAAAGACCCACCGGCTGGCACTCATTAAGATATTCTGTCGTTCCATCCGGTTTTTTATATGCGAGTCTTTTAAATTGAGTGACTTTACCGTTTTCTCTATCTATTCCAAGGGTACAGGTGTCTTCTGTTAAAAAATGATCGTAGGAAACACCGGAATCTTGGCATTCTTTAAGCTTTCGTTCAACTCCGTCAGATCCTCTATAATAAAAATCTTCCTGGACATAACTTTTCTTAGCATTTACATCATGCCGAATAGAGCATGTGGACGCTTTACTGTAAATATTATATGTCCTGGCCGGATCTGTATCACAAGCTGTAATTTCAATTTCTTTGTCATCTATAACCCCCTGTGTCAGGATAGATGTCGTCTCAATTAAAAATTAAATTTGGGGCATTGAGGTGATAAATATGGGATATTCTATCCAATTAAAAGAAGCCGTGTTAAAAAAGGTATTACAGGGAAACAAACCCCATTATGAA
>JAAELK010000380.1 GCA_024226935.1 Desulfobacteraceae bacterium | reverse complement strand
CTTTTAAGATTGTATTATACCATCGACTTGACCAGCCTTTCCATCTTTTAATGTGGACTTGTCATTACAAATAAAAAAACTGGATCATCGAGTAATAGATGAATGAAAAAACCTTGGGCAATTCCATAGACACATCAAAATCTCCATAATCACCCCATCTATCATCTTGAAAATGTGATCGAACGGTATAAAATCCCCAAACTGCCCAGAAAATTTAAAAGTAATGCCATGGTCATGGAAATTTTCTGGCCACGGCATTACTTTTTATGCGACTTCGGCAAATTTATTGCCAGGGACATTACAGACAGGGCAGGCGTCTGGTATATCATTTTCTACAGTATTACCACAAATTGAGCATACGTAAATGGATGCTTTGGGAAGATCTCCACCATTTTTAACAGTTTCAAGTGCTTTGTTGTAAAGGCTATGATGAATCTCTTCAACGGCTAAAGCATTTTTAAATGAAAACTCAGCAGGTTTGTTTCCTTCTTCTTGAGCCGTTGCCAGGAAACCCGGATACATTTCTTGGAATTCATGACCTTCACCGGCAATGGCTTCTTCTAAATTTTCAATGGTGGTTTTGATACCACTCATGACTCTTAGGTGCGCATGGGCATGAACCGTTTCAGCTTCTGCTGCTGCTCGAAAAAGTTTTGCAACTTGGGATAGACCATCGTCATCTGCTTTTTTTGCAAAGGCCAGATATTTTCTATTGGCCTGACTTTCACCTGCAAACGCTTCTTGTAAATTTTCCATTGAACCCATAAGTTTTTCTCCTTTTTAAACATGTTGTATGTTTGTGTGATTTGAAATCTCAGAATTGGTGGTACATATGTCATTTTCTGAAAGAGAATGAACATTTTCGTTCCCACTCAATCTGGCAAAATCCTTAATTTCCTCTGTATTTACCTTAAAAAAATTGGCTACCCGTGAAGCAGATTGTTCAACATCAAGACGGGCACGAAGGGCCGGGTCCTGTGTGGCAATCCCCACTGGGCATTTACCAGTATTACAAATTCGATATTGTTGGCATCCTAAGGCCATCATGAGGGATGTCCCCAAAGCAACGGCATCCGCTCCCATAGCAAGTGCCTTGGCGAAATCAGACGAAACCCTGAATCCTCCTGTAATTATTAATGAGATATGATCTGCTTTCATTTCTTGTAATATTTTCTTTGTTCTTGCAAGAGCAAATATCGTGGGCACTGAAGTCGAGTTTTTAACAACTTTTGGAGCAGATCCTGTGCCTCCTGCCCGGCCATCAATGGTAATGAAATCCACTCCGGCAAAGACAGCGATTTTAATATCTTCTTCAAGGTGTCCCGCAGCAAGTTTAATCCCAATAGGTTTCCCGCCACTTTTTTCCCTTAATTGCTCAACAGTTATTTTTAAATCCTCTTTATTTCTGATATCCGGAAAGCATGAAGGGCTTGTAATATCTTTGCCTTCCCTGAATCCTCTTACTTCTGCAATTTCCTTAGTAACCTTATGGCCGGGAAGATATCCTCCCATACCGGGTTTTGCTGATTGTCCAAATTTAATTTCAATGGCATCAACTTGTTGTAAATTTTCATCTGTAACACTGTATTTGTTGGGAACATATTCAAAAATATATTTATATGCGGCGGCTATCGATTCGGGTAAAATACCGCCTTCCCCTGAACTCATAGCCGTTTTAATTTGGGCACTGCCTTTTGCCAATGCCAGCTTGGCTTCCTTTGAAAGTGCTCCAAATGACATATGTGTAACAAAGATAGGACTTTCGATAACAAGGGGGATCGCTGCGGAAGGCCCAATAACGGTACGGGTTTGTACCGGTCGACTTTTGTTGAGCGGCAATTTGAATAACTGGGCACCTTTAAAAAGAATATCATCCCATGAAATTGTTGGTACCTGTGTTCGCATAGGTTCAGATATGGGTTTGCCTGTAGTAGATATTTTGTGGATATCGATCATATTGAGTTCAAAATCATCTGATGCCCGCTGCCATTCCATGAGGTAGTCATCTGCAATATCATTTTTTTCAGGTGTTTGCCTTTCTCCAATTGGGCCTCTTCCCAGTGATACAAAACTTACTTTGCCGGACCCACATACCGGGCATACCCAATCCGGGGAAAGATCAATCCATTGAATACCTTCTAATGCCTCATCATATATAAAAGAACACAAACCACACTCATACTTTTCAAAAGAGGTGTCTTTGGGTTCATTTGTAATCTCAAAAGTTAGCTTCTCTTCTTTGATAATGGTGAATGACGATTCAGGAGAACCACATATGGGACAGACCCAATTTCCCGGTAAATCTTCCCACTTGATAGATTTTTGGGTCTCATCATAAATATGGGAACAAAGATTACATTTCCAGCCTGGCATATTTCCTCTCCTTTGTTTTGTTGATTTGATATGATTTTGTCATTAATTTCACACTTAAGACATTTACCCTGTATATTGACTTGTAGACTCCCAACTTTCCCTCTATCTTTATAGACTCCTGAATATTTAATGTATCCAATATTTCACAGTTAAAATCTATAATCGAACCGCACTTTGTACAAATAAAATGGAGATGTGGATTCAGGTTTGGATCAAAACGTGTTCTTTCTCAGGAAGGCCCTATGGTAGTACCCTAACTCCTTAAACAACCACAATGTCCTGTAGACTGTATCCAATGAGATGTTTACTAATTGGTTTCGGACATTTTTGTAAACGGTTTCGGCATCCGGATGATTTGGGTTCTGAGAGAGCTCAGAATAAATAATCATACGTTGTTGCGTGCATTTAACTCCTGCAACTTGACAGATCTTTTTAAAATCAACGATAGATTGTGGTTCTATTTTGTTTAAATTTTTCATGATTTAAAGTTCAAATAAGAATTCATTCCTATGAAAAATCACACTTGTTGTATGCTTGTCAAGAAATATATCAGTCTCACCAATAATCCATTAAGGTAATACTCATAACATCTTGAATAGGTCTGTTTAGGTGTTCTCAAAAATGATTATTTAGTTGAAATACATGGTCTCGATGAAAAGTTAGGACGGAGGCAAGGCTGGAAGAAATAGTGATGGATGTTCCGCTTCGAAGCCTGACTGAACCTTATAACGTGTATGTGTCGTTTTTGAAGAAAAGCTTCAAGCTACAACATCTGGTATCCGAGGACTTTCCTTTTTCCACCAAAAATCTGATTTTTGAATAGCAATTTGGAACCCGGTTGGTGTTATGATTAATTATCCCTGTACGTAACAAAGTATGATTTTTCCAGTTATTTCAGCGCCTTACATGCTGTCTAAAATTGCTATATTTATTCAAAATTGTCAAGCCTTTTTTAAAAGGGCACATTTTGTTATCCTATCTTTACCGGTTCGGAGGATAGGGCTCTGCTGGGAAGCAACCCGAGCGCTGTAGCCGGTGACTTAAGCATGGGGGCAGTGTTTCATTACGCTGCCCCTTTTCGAACATGCTTTTGTCCTTAATGCGTTAAATCCCAGGGGGTTTGGGGGACAGAGTCCCCATTTTTATACACGCCCCCCCCCCTCAATTAGATGTTGATCGTTTCATTACTAATTCTATGGCTTTAAAATAATCCTTCATGACTTTTACATTGGAGACTTTTGTGTATCGCTCAGTGGTTTT
>JAAELK010000379.1 GCA_024226935.1 Desulfobacteraceae bacterium | reverse complement strand
CTGTGGCAGGGTTCCAGTTTCTTGTTTTTCCTGACCATCTTTCAGGATTCTTTGATTTAGCTTCCTGATATACATGCTGACGGTTTGCAAGAATTTTTATATCCCTACCATTATGCCTGTCTTCCGGGGTGACAAAATGGTTGAATACATCGGAAAGGCCCATCTGGTTGACACTTTTATCCTCCTGTAATAATTAAAAATAATTTGCTTTGGAGTGAAATCAACTAAAAATTCGGGCCAAAAAAACTTGCAATAGAAAACATTGGCTAGAAAATCTATTCCATTTAAAATTTTTTAAAATTAAATTATTCTATAATTATTGTTTTTATGGCAGTAGGGAAAAGAAAAAGAGAGTTCAATGGGAGTTGAAACGACCACCCAATTATTAAAATAATATTGACATTAGTATCATTATTGGTACTATATAAAATATGGCTGATATTGAAACCATCTTAAAAAAAATGAAGAAAACTCCCAAAGGGATAAGATTCAGTGACCTTTGCAAGGTTTGCGATCATTATTTTGGGGATGCCAGACAGAAAAGCAGCAGCCATCGGATATATAAGACCTCATGGAAAGGGAATCCACGGGTGAATATCCAAAACGATAAAGGGAAAAGCAAGGCATACCAGGTAAAACAGGTGCTTGCAGCCGTTGAAAAATTAAAATAGGGAGGTAGGTTGTCATGTTAAAGAATGACCGTTATACATATAAAGTCACCTGGTCAGAAGATGACAATGAGTATGTAGGATTATGTGCAGAGTTCCCAGGCTTGAGCTGGTTAGCCAAATCTCCTGAAGCTGCTTTGAAGGGCCTTCGAAAAGTGGTCACCGATGTTGTGGCTGATATGCAAGAAACCGGAGAAAAGGTACCTGAACCGATAGCCTGTAAGCAATTCAGTGGAAAATTTATGGTAAGGCTCTTGCCGGAGCAACACAGGAGTCTTGCTCTCCAAGCGGCAGAAACCGGCGTAAGCCTAAACCGGCTGGCCTGTGCAAAGTTATGTGCTGATACATAACAAAAATTCTTTTCCCATCGGCATTGTAAAGACTTCGATCAACTGCACCCTTTGATACTTATTCCAGCCACTCCAAACAATTTATCATCTTTAATATTGTATAAAAAACTTGCAATAGAAAACATTTAATGGAAGTATATTTCTATTAAAAGTAATCATCATCTGAAACTGCTTTTTATTGGATTTGGAGGCCGATCATGGAGAAAAATTCCGACAAAGCTTTGCAGAAGAAAAAACTTCCATTGAATATTGATTCCTGGGACGAAGTAACCGCCGCCTTTGAAAACGACTTGTTCAGGAAAAATCAGTCCGATGCCACCATCACCACGTATGGTGCCTGCCTCAATGTGTTCAGCGATTTTTACCTCCATCACCTCAATAAGCCCGGTCCCTATGTGGGGTCTGGGGAGGATTCGTGCAAAATCCCGTCATTTGATTCAAATATAACCTATAAATTCAGATAGATAGATGCTGAAAATAAAATTCGTTCCGTTAGCTTGAAAGCTAACGGAACGAAAACGAGGTACGGCTTTGCAT
>JAAELK010000378.1 GCA_024226935.1 Desulfobacteraceae bacterium | reverse complement strand
TGATAATTTGGGTAAGGCGACGGATGTTTTAATGAATAGGATTATAAAAATAAGAAAAAAAAATGAAAATAAATTAAGAACAAAAATAATAAGTGCGGAAAAGGGCTTTGATAAGGATGTGACAGAACTGTTAAAAAAAAAGCAGCAGGAAATTCAGCAATTACACGATAGACAACAACTTTAGGACGTTGGGAGGCATTATATGGCAGGAAAGACAAACAAGTCTGGAGAGAATGTGGTGATTAGTAAGAATGAAATACGTAAGCTTATAAAAAAGGGTGGAAAAAACGGGGTTCTCTCTTTTGCCGAAATAAACGATGCAATCTCTGGTGATTTGCAATCATTTGAGCAGATTGATGATATAGTAGTTCAATTTAAAGCACTTGGAATTGAACTGGTGGATCATGAAAAGGGCTCTTCAAAGAATGCGGTGGCAAAGCCCAAAAAAAAACCGGTGGTTAAAAAGCCAGCCGTTAAAAAACCGGGAGTTAAAAAAACAGCAGTTAAAAAATCGGCAGTCAAAAAGACTGAAAGCGACGAGGATTCTAAAAGCGATAAAAAAGACATTTTTTCATCCACAAAAGAGAAACCGGATCTTGAATTTGGTGCGGTAACAGATCCTGTTAAGATGTATTTAAAAGAGATGGGTATGGTAACTCTTTTGAGCAGGGAAGGAGAAATTGAAATTGCTAAGAAAATTGAGGCTGGTGAGCGAAATATTTTGCGGGCCATGCTCAATTGTCCTATTTCATTATCCATCATTTTTATGTACGGAAAAAAGATGGAAAAAAAATCCATGCGCCCCAAACATGTACTACGGGATGTAGATGAGGGTGATGGAGTCGTGGATGAAGTATCCAAACAGGAAAAATTTCTTATGGCCCTGACCAGTATCCATGAAACCCATGAAGAAAATCAGGAAAAAAGAGAACAACTGGTCTGTTTGAAAAAAGGTACAAAAAAATTTGAAAATCTCAAAAAAGAAATTTTTGATAATACAGAAACCATATTTGAACATTTAAAACGTTGGCGGTTTGAATCCAATGTAATTGATAATATAGAAAAAAATATCCGGAATACTATTTCTTGGTTTGAAACCGTTGATAAGCTTTTGGAAAAATGCGCCAAGACCTTTAATGTGCGCAAAGATACCATGATAAAGCAGGGAACGGATCAGGATACCTTTGTGAAATGGGCTACCGCCAGGACCGATCTCAAAGAAAAGAGAGCCATAGTTTTATATGAAGATATCTGTGCGGTACTCGACCAGGTAGCTTTGCGTAAAAGTTTCATCAGAGGGGGGATAGAAGATCTGCGAACCATAATCCAGGGGGTTGACACAGGACGGAAAAGCGCAGATTTTGCAAAACGAGAACTGGTAAGAGCCAACTTAAGATTGGTTGTCAGTATTGCTAAAAAATACACGAACCGTGGACTTCAGTTTTTGGATCTTATCCAGGAAGGAAATATCGGTTTAATGAAAGCTGTGGATAAGTTCGAATATAGAAGGGGATATAAATTTTCGACCTATGCCACCTGGTGGATACGCCAGGCTATTACCCGGGCTATTGCAGATCAGGCCAGAACCATTCGTATTCCAGTCCATATGATCGAAACCATCAACAAGCTTATCAGAACCTCACGGTATCTTGTCCAGGAGATGGGAAAAGAACCTTCGCCGGAAGAAATTGCTGAAAAAATGGAAATTCCCATTGATAAAGTCAGAAGAGTACTCAAGATTGCCAAGGAACCTATCTCTTTGGAAACTCCTATCGGCGAAGAAGAAGATAGTCATTTGGGTGATTTCATCGAAGATAAGAAGTTTTCTATTCCTTCTGAAGCTGCTATTGATTTCAGTCTGGCCGAGCAGACCAGAAAAATCCTTGCAACTTTAACCCCTAGAGAAGAAAAAGTATTGAGAATGCGGTTTGGCATCGGAGAAAAATCTGATCATACTCTGGAAGAGGTTGGTAAGGACTTCACGGTTACTAGGGAAAGAATTCGTCAGATTGAAGCCAAAGCCTTGCGCAAACTCCGCCACCCAACAAGAAGTAAAAAACTTAAGACCTTTATAGAAAATTAAATCTTGACATAATTTCATGGTTGCTATATATAGACCAAGCTTGTTTACGTGGTCACGGGCCTATAGCTCAGTTTGGTAGAGCCACCGGCTCATAACCGGTCGGTCCCTGGTTCGATCCCAGGTGGGCCCACCATTAAATAGATACAGGTAGTACACATGGATTGGATAAAAATAAAAAAAGGTTGGTCAGGTCATATATGATATGCCTGGTGGATATCAAGTCGATATAAAAAGAAAAAGCGTGGTGTTTTATCACGCTTTTTCTTTTTATGGAAAAGGACTATGCAATTAACCGTCAAAAAAATAATTGATATCATCGATGCCTTTGCACCCTTTGATCTTGCAGAAGACTGGGATAATTCCGGGCTGCAGGTAGGAAGTTTAGGCTGGACGATTCAAAAAATCATGATTAGCCTGGATGTGTCCATGGATGTTATGGAGGCTGCAAAGGCTTGGGGAGCGGATCTTGTACTGACTCATCATCCTTTGCAGATGAAGTCGGAAAAATCCATCGATTTTGCTAAAATGCCGGGGTCGGCGATTGCTTTGGCGGCCAGGGAAAAAATCAGTATTCTTTCAGTACATACTAATTTAGACAAGACGATCAATGGACTCAATGATTATTTTGCTAAAATTATTGGTGTGAACTGTGATGAACCTCTCCATGGGAATACATCGCAGTCAATTCAATCCCATGACAATAATCTTCAGGGGATTGGCAGGATAGGATACCTTGACTATGCATTATCGTTACAGGACCTGATTGCACAAATCAAGAAACGTCTTGGACTTGAATTTCTTCGCGTAACAGGAGATCTAAATCTTCAAGTAAAAAAGATTGCTCTCTGTACAGGCTCTGGTGGTTCCTTGATCGATTCTTTTCTGGAATCTTCTGCAGATGTTTATATAACCGGAGATATTAAATATCATGAAGCAAGACAGGTGGAAATACGCCACAAAGGCCTTATTGATGTGGGACATTTTGCTTCGGAAATTATTGTGGTTGATCTACTCGAAAGCTGTCTTGCCCAAACACTTTCATCTAGTGGATATAATATAAAGATAAAAGGGTTTAAAGAGGAACAAGATCCATTCAAAACAGTTTAAGGATAACCTATGAAGGATATATCAAAACAAGATATTGTTACACTTGTTAAACTTCAGGAAGCGGAAACTGAAATTGTCAGACTTCAGGCGGTTCTTGGGAAAGTTGAAAAAGAAAAAACTAAAATAGCATTGAGACTTAAGCAATTTGAAAAAGCTCTATATCAGAACCGGGAAGACCTTGCCAGAGTGCAAATTGCGTGTCGAGATAGTGAATCGGAAATCCAGATCATTGATGATCGGATTATTAAAAGCAATGAAAATCTGAGAATGGTTAAAACCAACAAAGAATATCAGGTGCTTCTCCGTGAGGTGGATGACAATAAAAAACGTAAAGATATCTTGGAAACAGAATTACTTGAGTTTATGGATGAAAAAGAAAAATCAGAGTCCATAGTCAGTGCAAGTGAAAAAGAATATGCTTTATTAGCGGAACAGATTTCTCACCAGCAAGCTGAGATGGGAAAAAAATGTGTGGATGACAAAGAGGCATTAGAAGAATATCTGGCCCAGCAGGAAGATATTGGTGAAAGCCTTGATTCCACTCTTATGGAAAAATTTCGGAAGATATCAAAAATGAACCAGGGACTTGCCGTAACCGGTGTTGACAATGCGGTTTGCATGGGATGTTTCATGAATATCCCGCCCCAGCTCTTCATTGAGGTTCAAAGAGGATCTTCATTGATTTCATGTCCGCAATGTAGTAGAATTCTTTACCATGTGAATACAGATTAAAATTTCGGTCTGACCGGACTAAACGATCGCGGGGTGCCTTTGGCATCCGGAGGAAAGTCCGAACACCGCAGGACAGGACGCTCCATAACGTGGAGTCACGGCGACGTGAAGGAAAGTGCAACAGAGAATAGACCGCCTTGGAATTGGCAACAATTTTTAAGGTAAGGGTGAAACGGTGCGGTAAGAGCGCACCAGTTTTCCAGGTGACTGGAAAAGCTTGGTAAACCCCGTCCGGTGCAAGACCAAATAGGGAAATGCTTGAGGGTTGTCCGCCCGAGTTTCCGGGTAGGTTGCATGAGGTGCATGGCAACATGTATCCCAGATGAATGATCGTTGGCCCGGGGCAGGGTAACCTACCCGGGTGACAGAATTCGGCTTACGGGACGGTCAGACCGAAATTTTTTTAACCAGGATAGTGACCAATGAGTTTAACCTGTGATATTTCGTTTAAGGAAAAAGCAAATATTTTTTCCTTTGAATATTTGAAATGTATAATATTTATTAATAATATTAAATCCGACGATTACCTTTTTACTAAAAAGCTTTATTCTAAACTCATTACCACTTCCCATATTCTTGAAGATTTTTTGGATTTTCACGGGGCAAAAAAAAATAAAGAATGGGTTTTTTACCGTGAATTAAGCGCCAGTGTCCGCCATCTTTCTCTTGCTTGTTATTCCCAACGTCATATTTTAAACCGGTTTAAATTTTATAGGCTTGAAAATGATCACCAGGATATGTTTAAATCGGAGGCCTTAGATACCCTAAGAATTATTCAGGATTCCCTGAAACTTGCCGTCCCGGTTATTTTAGAAGAAGCAAAACGTTTGAAGATCACCATTCCCAAAACCGGATATGACTTGGGTTATTTTCCTGGGATTTCTTCCTCCCAGCATCTGGATCATAATATAGATGATTTTAATGTAAAAAATCGACAAAAAGCAAATTTGACTCGGATCGCCAGTGAATTTCTTGAAATAATTAAAGACTTTGAACAATTTTCTTTTTATGAACGATATGATTTAAAAGAGATTAATAAGTTGGTTCCGGAAAGGATCAATGAAGTAATTATTCGCAATTATGAAATGAGGATCCATAATATTCAATCCTCATTTGATTCCTATGTTGTAAATCATGAGGCTTCATCTGAAAATATTATTTTAGATCAACTCCGCAGTCATTTTTCCATTGTCTTTCATATATTGCAGGTCATGGGTCGCCTATTACATTTTTATGAACGTCATTTATATGATATCGGATTTAAAGATGTTTATAAAAGCATTAGTGGTGCCCTATCCGAATTGATTGATAAGGATGTGCTTTTGGACCGAGCGGTAAATTTTTGTCTTTTCTATGCAGCCAAGTTTCTATCCTCCGGTAAAGAAGTAGCTTTTAAAATAATAAACGAAAATATGGAAAGATCCACCATCCGTGTGGGAATCCCAAAAGACAGAGGATTCCATAGTCGCCCCAGTCTTTTGGTGGCAAAGATTGTGCAACATTACGGTGGTGAGGTTAAATTGTTAGTGGGAGAAGATTCCTTTGATGCCTCATCTGTTTTAGATATACAATGGGCCGGAGGCAAGATTGAAAAAGAAGAAATTGAAGTCGTTGCCTTTACGGGTGATTCAAGAGCATTAAATGATCTTATTATATTATCAAGTGTTAACTATGGCGAAGATCATATGGGCAAGGGAATTCCTTTACCAAAAGAACTGTTTTATTTGAGCTGAAAATGAATTATTTTAAACATTTTACTATCATTGTTGCTGCGGGCAAGGGATTGCGTATGCAGACACAACAAAAAAAACAATATCTTAAATTGGACAATATTCCTGTTTTAACCAGGACCATCACGGCTTTTGAATCCCATGAAAAGATCAATGATATTATTTTAGTTCTTCCAGAAAATGATAAAACTTTTTGTAAGGATTATCTTTTAGAACCTTTTAACTTTAAAACCCCCATACATTTAGTAAGTGGTGGAATTACCCGGCAGGAATCTGTTTTTAACGGCTTAAAAAAAGCCAGGACATTGTCCGCATCTTTTAACAAAACCATTGTATTGATACATGATGGAGTCCGCCCCTTTATTGATAAAGCATTAATTGATGACTGTATTGCAAAAACAATTATGAATGGTGCCTGTATCCCTGCTGTAAAAGTTACAGATACCGTAAAAAAAGTCATTAATGGGGGAAAAATTTTAAAAACCCTTGATCGGGATTTGCTATTTTTGGCTCAGACCCCCCAAGTATTTCGCCTTGATCTCATCTTAAAAGCATTTGAGCATGCCAAGACCACTTCATTTAGTGGAACAGATGATGCCTCTATCATGGAACATGCCGGCCTTCCCGTTTCTGTCACCATTGGATCTCCATTTAATATCAAGCTAACAACGCCCGAGGATCTTTCCTTGGCCCATTATCTTTTAAATACCTTATAAATCATTTTATTGATTATGGTTATAGTACGTTGTTATAGCTTCTATCAGTCGATTAGGAAGTAATACTGCCTGCCCCCCTGAATTTGTACAAACCAGGTTCAATTCAACTTTATTTTTAATGATCATTGCATCTGAGTTTTCATCTTTTGCCATCATTTGTTGAATAAATCCAAGGCTTTTTGTGCGGTACCAGGAAACACGAGTATTGACAATTACTTTTTCACCATAGGAAATTGGCTTTAGATAGACAGATTGAAGTTGAACAACGCTAAGATTGAAGCCTTGTTTCATCAACCATAAATAAGATACCCTGATTTCAGATAGAAACTGGTCCCTTGCTTGGTTATATAAAGCGAAATATTTACCATGATAAACTCCACCGGCATAGTCCGTATCTGAAACCTGAGGAATTATAATTGATTCATGAAATTTATGATTTTCGATGATTTGAGTTTCCATTTTTGTATGACTCCCAAAAATTTTTATCCAGGGCAAGTAAAGAAACTATTGCTTTACTTTATGGGAAAAGTATGTAACATTTTACCTTCTGCAAGTTCTAAAGAATTATTATCTGGTTTGTCAAGCGTTTGTTGTTGACTTTGGAACAAAGTTGCGCTTAATGTAAGACTAAATATTTTTATCTACGCTTATTATCCGGAGGTATCTCGATGGCGGAAAAACCTGCAATAAAGATTGGCTATTTAAAAATAACAGATCATCTTATCCTGGGAGTTAGTGATCTCAAATTAAAAAAGGGAATGGAAAATTTTGAACATTGCACCCTTGAGCCGGTGGTCAAAAATGGTTGGAATGAGGTTGCGGATGCGCTTTCAGTCAAATCACTTGATGGTGCTCTGATCCTTGCGCCCACGGCCATGGATCTATTTAAATCCGGTGTGGACTTAAAATTATTGCTTTTTGCTCACAAATCAGGAAGTATTCTTGTAAAAAGCAAAAAAGCAAATATTGAAAAAGTTGAAGATTTCGCTGGTAAAACCGTTTTAATCCCCTATCAATTATCCATCCATAATATGCTGTTTCATAAACTTTTATCGGAAAAAGGGCTAAAACCGGGACGGGCTACAGAAGAAGGAATTGATGTAACCCTGGAAGTTGTAGCACCATTTCAAATGCCTGAAGCCATCGAATATGATGAAGAGGGTGAAATAGGTGGATTTATTGTGGCAGAACCCTTTGGCTCCCAGGTAATTGCCCAGGGACATGGTGAAGAATTTTATCTGTCGAAAGATCTGTGGCCGGGGCATCCTTGTTGTGTTTTTGTTGTGCGATCAGAAATCATTGAAAAACATCCAGAAGCAATCCAAGAAATTTGTAACAGCTTTGTAAAATCAGGGCTTGCCATCGATGCCCAGCCAGAACCAGCCTCCATTATAGGTGGTGATTTTTTATCCCAGGATAAAGAATTAATCAGAAAAGTGCTGACCACTCCTCCTGATCGGATAACCACGGGTGAGCTGTTTCCTATAATAGAAGACCTTGATACAATTCAAAAATATATGATGGATGAAATGAAGATTATGACAAGTCTCATTGATCTGGAAAAATTTGTAAACACCGAATTTGCAATCAATGCCGGTGCCAAATAAACACAATTATTTGGCAGAATCAATAAAATTATATATTTGAGACATCGCCTTTTCACTCCATTTTGATTTTCCTGATATTGTCTGGATACCGTCTTGGTTCAAGCGCTTTGTGGATTCTTTGGCGCTTACACCTTTGGTTTTGAGTCCCAAAATTATTTTCATGACTGCAGCTTTATATTCTTTAAGATTTTCTTCCGGCTTAATCTCTATTTTCAAGGACGGTGGCTCGCTGATAAGAACAGTTAAATCATCCATGGGCGCCAAAGACTCAGGTGTAATCAATAAAGATAAATCATCTTTTTCAACAAGGTCTTGTGGTTGGGTAATTGGGGATTTAATCAGCAAAGACAGATTGTCTAATGGTGTTTGTGGAGGGGCAATATCATCAACTAATAATGATAAATTATCCAACAGTGGAACCGCCTCAAGTACGGTATGGGTCGAAGCTGTATCTACTAAAGTTGATAAATTGTCCAGGTTCTCCGGGGGGGGGGCAGGATCATCCAAAAGCTTTGACAAATCGTCAATATCCAGCGTATCTATCGGCTTTGTCCGGCTGTCCGGCTGGGTGTGATTCTGATCAATAAGAACGGTCAAATCATCTAATTCTACTTTTCTTTCCAACCGTTGGTCTTCGATTCCTTCCGGTTCTTCCGAGGATATGTCATCCTTGATTAAATCGGCCAAATCATCCATCTTGATTTCACTAGTTTCCAATAAATCAAGGTGTGGATCAGAAAGATTAAATTCTTCTGCTATATCCAGCTGTTCGATATCATTGAATTCGGGGGGATCAATATCTTGATTTGTTTCATCTATCGCTAATACTTGTGCTGCCTGAAACGCCATTTCCCTTGTTTGTGAGTCATGTATTCGATGATGGTTCATTTCCTGGAGAGCCGTGGCTATATTATTCATAGCCATGGCTTTTTTTTCTTCAGCTCCAGCCCTTTTTTCAATGGCAATAGCTTTTCTTTCTTCAACCTGAGCTCTTTTTTCATGGGCATTGGCAACCCTGTTTTGCTGAATTGCAATATCATCAAATAGTGATTTAATGAGACTTAATCCATCTTTACTTACCCTGATATCTTCGTTGGGTTGTTCCAGAAAATAATTATCCGGCTTTGTGTCGGTTTTAGTTTCCGGGCTTGCCTGAATGCCGGCTTTAAGCTCCTGATCTATCTGTGACGGTAACATCCCTGTATCTATAAATTCTTTTATTTTGATTAAAATAGGGATTGTCTTTCGGGAATAATTATGATGACCGTCAATACGCTCAAAGGGTAACCACGGGCTAAACCGCTTTAATATAAATTTTATGGTAGCGGGTCCAGAATTCAATTCTTGTGTGATGTCAGCAATGGATAATGGTTTTTCCTGAATCATTTTTACCTCGTTATTTTACCTGTCGTTTTGTTACAAGTTTGCAATTTAAGATTTCGGGTCATCCTTATTTACAGTCTTATTCTTATTTAAAACGAATTATAGGTTTTTTTCTTCCGGTAATGCTCTTATATGTTTCATCAGGATACCCCAGGGCGATTACTGCATATATATTTTCCCCATTGGGAATATCAATTTTTCCCTGGATAGTTTTATCAGCTTTCATGGCTTCAACAGCAAATCCTATGAGACAAGAACCAAGCCCCATTGTGTGGGCAGCCAACAGGATATTTCCAGTTGCCAGCATGGCATCTTCCTTAGGACAACTTGCTTTTTTGTCAGAACCGATTAAAATGCAAGCAGTAGCGCCATGGAAGAGCCGATCCAATCCCTTGTTTTCCATTTCATCCATGGCCGTTTTGACACTAGCATAATATTCTTTATAGTAGGCATCAAGGGCTTTAATGCCCACTAATTTTAATCCATTTCTCAAAAAAAGATTTTCAGCTTTTTTATTTAGATTTTGGAAAAACTGTTTAATTGTAACTCCAAAATTTAACACAGCCTGTCTGGAAGAAAGGCAGGTAAATGTCCACCCTTGACTATTGGTCCCCGAGGGGGCAAAAACTGCCAGTTTAATCAAATCCCGCAAAATTTCAGGTTCTACAGAATTATTTTTAAAATTTCGACAAGATCTTCTGGACATAATAAGCCGAGCCAGGTCTTTGGTTGGGAAATCACCAAATTTCATCCATTTTTTTTCTAAAGAAAAAGTTTCAAATGATGTCATCTCACTATCAAGGGCTTTAACTTCTATGGCATCGGTCGGACAAACGGCCATGCAATGACCGCATGAAAGTGAGTTTTCTCCAGTAACAACAGCAACACCATTAATAAGAGATAAGGTATCGGAAGGGCAGACCCCAAGACAAATCCCACATCCTGTACATTTATCAGGGTCAACAATAGTAGTTGGGTTTCTCAAATTCATTTGTGATCCTAGTAAATCAGTTAAATACTACATCATTATCATAATTTTTTCAACACAGAAAGAAATATCTATGGGAAATTTCAAGAAAACCAGGAACATATGAAATCATATGATATTAGAACAGCTTGAACAAATAACAGGTCAGAGGTTAGGAAATAAAAGTAAATTGTTTGACACTCTTTTTTTAACTTGTTATATTCGAATGTAGTAGAAACCAAATCATATTTAGTGCCGACCAAAATGTTACGATAAAAACAGTCCCGGTGAAGCAGAATACCTCAATCTGTTTTGTATAAAAAGTTGATGAATTCCAACCAATATTGACTGGCAGCATCAGCCTCCTTGCTGCCCATGGGAGGGTAAAATGGCCAACAAAGCAAATCCAAAATCTTTAGTACACCACGTTGATTCAGTAAAAAAGGGAAAAAAAGTTTTTGAAGATGCCTTTCAAGGTGTTTCCAGGATGATTTTGGATGCAGGTATTCAAAAAATCACTGTTAAAGGAAAGACCACTTATCAATTTGATTTGTTCAACCAGGGAAAAAAACACTTGATTGGTATGTATGATGAAATTAATAGCCTTGTTTCCTTTGTAAAAGATGCTTCCGAAGGAGGTTCTTCCCGGGAAATGGCTTTTGTACTGGTCGGGGAACCCGGTAACGGTAAAACTTTTCTTGTGGAGTATCTTTGCGCACGATATCGGGAATTTCTAAACATTCCTGAAAATAAAAAACACACCTTTAGATTTGTCAACTTGAACAAGCTGGGTGGATACGGAAAAATTGAATTTATTGAGTCCCAAACCTATGAAGACCCCATGATTTTGGCTATGAGCCTCCATGAAACAAAAGATCAATCCATGGAATACTTATCCAAAAAATTTAAATTTACAACTAAGCAAATAGAAAAGCTTTATGATAAATATCGTCCTTTGGGAGCCTGTTCCGCTTATATTTGGAATCAGATCCGGGAAACTTGCGACAACGATATTGCCAAGATGCTCTCTTTTATTGAAATTACCCAAGTGCCTTTGATTGAAAGTCTTGGTACTATTACTGGTAAATATCCTGCCAAGGACAAAATAACCTCATCAGCCGTGGATCTTATGGGAGAAGAATCCATCCAGAGGTTGCTTCATATCTCTGATTCCAATAACCCCTATCGGTTTGATTTGCGACGGGGAGCTTTGGCCAGGGTTGCTGGTGGTGGAATTCATTTTAGTGATGAAATTTACAAAAATAAAAAGGATTTGGTACAGGTCTATCTCGGGGTTATTCAGAACAGAACAATTGAATTGGATGGTTTTAAATGGCCCATTGATACCCTGATTATTGCCACCAGTAATAATTCAGAATTTGACACCTTTTTATCAGAACGTGAGGAAGCACCTATTATTGATCGGTGTCGGATCTGCTATGTAGCACACAATACAGATTATAAAATCCAAAAATATTTGACAGAATACGCCATCGGAACCGATATTAAACGTTCCCTTGCCCATGAAGTACTCCACCAGGATCCTAACTTGAATCATGCGGCATCGGTTGGGGTAGTACTGACCCGACTGCCCCGTTCTGACAAATTAACCCCCGTGGAGATAATGAAGCTTGCCGCCGGCGAAGTAGCGGGCGAAAAAAGTTTAAAAACTCTGGCAGAACTTATTGATTCTTTGAACCAGGATACTGAAATCACTAAACGATTTGGACAAAGGGGAATGGGGCAAAGAAATCTTGGACGAGCAGTTCAACTGTTGTTGGAAAGTTCTGAAACCAACGAAGGTAAGTGTATGTTCGCCTTGGATATTTTTAAAGCCCTCGAAAGAACTGTATTGGATTATGTGCAAGAACCCTCTGACAGGGCAAAATTCAAAGAAGATTTAAAGCTTGCCAGGGGGCTTTACCGGGAACGGATCATGACGGAAATGTTCAATGCATATATGGATGAGCCCCTGGCCATTAAAAAAGATGTCTTAAATTATGTAAATATGATCATAGGCGTTGATGCAGAACATTTGGGACCTGATATGATGTGGAAGTACAAGGATCCCCAGACTGGCGAACTAAGAGCTCTTAAAATAGATGAGCGCTACATTAAGAATGTTGAAGAAAGGCTGGGTTTAAAAACAGAAGAACAACGGGCTTCTTTTCGAAACTCCATTCGAAAAATTTATGGACAAAAATTGTCAGTGGATGCCAATTACGATTTTATGGATAATCTTGATTTGGTCAAAGCCATCACGGATGTCCGTTTGAAATCGGATATTGCAGGAGCGGGTTCCCTCATAGGGGCCCTTGCCAACCGGACAAATGAAGAAAATCAAAAATTGTATGATAGAATGATTTTTACCATGAATGAGAAACTTGGCTATTGTCAGACCTGTGCCCAGAAAACCATTGAGTATTTTTGCAGCCAGGAGGATGACAAATAATCGGGTAAATCAACAAATAAGAAATGGGGAGAACCTGTCATGATAACCCTTGATGAACTCCTTGAAAGAGACAGACAAAGAGAAGAAGATGGATTTAAGAGAAAAATTCGGATAGGTCAAATTGTAAAGCCCGGTTCCGGCGGCAAAGAAAAGATAATTGTAGTGCCAACAACCGTGGAAGAAAAATTTTTCCATGACGAGATCAATCTGGATCAGGAACAAGGAGAGGGGGAACCAACCGGGGGAACCGGAGAAGGAGAGGAGGGAGATATCATTGGGGAACAACCGATTCGACCCGAAGAAGGCGAGGGTGACGGTGAAGGGGATGGGGAAGGACCTGGGGAAGGAGAGGGTGGTGAACATGAATTTGAGGCCAATGCCTATGAATTGGGCAAAGTGTTGTCCCAGGATTTTCAACTACCCAATTTAAAGGACAAAGGAAAAAAAAGATCCCTGGCCAAGTATGTTTATGATCTTACGGACAAAAATCAAGGGTCAGGACAATTTCTAGATAAAAAAGCTACCATGAAAAAAATTGTGGAAACCAATATCATGTTAGGCCGGGTCCCGGATATTTCTGACATTGATACCACCCAGTTTATCATATCTCCCCAGGACCTCATATATAGAATTTTATCCCGGGAAAAAGATTTTGAATCCCAGGCATTGGTTTTTTTTCTAAGAGATTATTCCGGATCCATGGGCGGCAAGGTTACCCAAACAGTTGTTTCCCAACATGTAATGCTCTACTCCTGGCTTATGTATCAATACGACAAGCAAGTGGAAACCAGATTTATTCTTCACGATACAGATGCCAAGGAAGTATCTGATTTTTATAAATATTATTCGTATAAAGTGGCTGGAGGCACCAAGGTTTTTACCGCATTTAAATTGGTCAATGATATTGTGGAAAGAGAGAATTTGGCCAGGGAATATAATATTTATGTCTTCCATGGCACAGATGGTGATGATTGGGATAAAGAAGGTGTACAAACCATAGCTGAAATTAAAAAAATGATGTTATATGTGGCAAGAATCGGTATTTCCATTGTGGAACATTCCTATGTGGGAGGCAAGCAAACAGAAGTTGAAAAATATTTAAAATCATCGGGTATACTAAGCAAACACAAAGAATTAATAAAGTTAGATGTGATGGGTGAAACTGTGGATGATTCAAGAATTATCCAAGGTATAAAACGACTTATTTCCTAACCCCTTTGGTTGTGTAACCAAGAAGGCAGGTACCTATGGAACTTGTGAGTCAACATGTCAAAGGCATTATGGAAGAGTGCAAAGTTCGGGCTCGGGATGCAGGGTTAAGCTTTGATGACGAGAGTCTTGAATATATTGTGACTAACCGTGATTTGATCGAACTAAGCCCCAAAATTATGATACCAACCTTGTATGACTACTGGGTCCATGATGTAAAAGTATTGTCTGGTAAGGGCATGTATGAAGCATACCCATCCAATCCCTATGAGACAGTTATCAATACCCGACCAGCCATTTCCTATTATAATGATAACAACCCGGATTGGCTCAATGTCATGATTTTTTATCATGTCTTGGGACATATTGATTTTTTCCAGAACAATCTTTTTTATAAAAATACCTGGGAAGTTGATCTGACAGGACAAGCTTTGGCTGATAAACGTCTAATTGCAAAACTTCGTTCTGAAAAAGGAAGATTGGTGGATTATGTGATAGAATTTTCCAGGGGTATTGACAATCTGGTGGGTTATTATCGGGAAATCAATCATATTATTTCCAAAGAAAATTTAAGTAAGAAAAATCAAGGGAAAATTAATAAAATAGATTATTATTTTGATATTTTTTTACAGCAACTCAAAGGGGTTTCCCATAATACTTACTTAAAAGAGATTACCCGGTATAATAATAGTCAAAAAACAAAGTCAAATTTCTTTGATCCCATCACCGATAAATATCCAGAATTTGAAGAGCTTTACAAAAAAGCGAAGAGATCAAATAAACACTATGAGCCCGATATCATGGAATATATTATACAGCATTCCCCATTTTTGAAGTTGGATGAAAACAAATGGATGAAAACTATTATTCAGATTATTCGAAATACCTCTTTGTATTTCCAACCCCAGATACGAACTAAAATAATGAACGAAGGGTGGGCAAGTTTTTGGCATGAATATTTATTTATGCGAGATGACAGAATATGTGGGCATGAATCTGATTTTGCAAAGGTTAACGCTGGGGTTACTGCCATGCCCAAAGTTGGATTAAATCCCTACGCGTTGGGTATGAGACTTTTCCAGCATATCGAGGATATGGAGGACAAGGGATGTTATTCCTTTGATTATTATTGCCAAAAGGATGAAATAAAAAAACAAAAATATAATACCTTAAAAAAATCAGGTACCCAGTATATTTTTAAAATCAGGGCGAATATGAATGATTTTACTTTTATAAACAGGTATATTGACCAGGAATTTTTAACCAAGCATAAATTGTTTGTCTCTGGAAAACGATTTAATCAACCCAGGATGTCCTGGGAATACTACATAAAATCTAAAAAAGCTGAAGATTACAAAAAGATGGTTATAGATACCCTTTACCATCCACCCGAAATCCAAGTAGATGCAGAAAAATCCGTTAAAGGTGTTCTTTATTTGAACCATACATTTGAAGAAAAACCCTTGAAACGTGACTTTATTGAAAATACCATGATTGGTATTGAATATCTTTGGGGGGGGCCTATTCATTTGGAAACCAGTGAACCGACGGCAGAAGGTAAACCTGCCGCAAGTTACGCTAATTTCTGGGATCCGGCAACGCCGGTGGGAAAAACCTCGGAACCCAAAAAAATTCAATGGAAGAGAATGCGTTATATGATGGAAAATCGTAAACTGCATAAACGGGAGTTATAGTCTATTATGGAAAAAAATTCATCGCCAACAGAATCTGTAGATCAGGTACTTGAACTGCTCAATAAAAATATAACAGACTATCAGCGGCTAAAACCAGTTACATTTCAAGAGTTTTTAAGTATTCTAAATGCCAAACCATCTCAAATTTTAAGAAATATTTTTCAATCTTTTCACGATATGATCAAAAGCTATGTAGATGAACCGGAAAAGTCCATTACAGGTGATCTGGACAAACTTAAATTTACAAATTATGATTGTACAAGACTATTTGTTGAAGATTCGGTCAACCCCTATTTTCCGGATATGCTCTTTGCCAATCGACTGATGAAACAGATGGAATATCTGCGGCATGGCGCCCAGCAAAATCGCATTTACATTTTTTATGGCCCCCATGGCTGTGGGAAAAGCACTTTTTTAAATAATTTATTAAAAAAATTTGAAAAATATGCCAATACGGAAGAAGGTCTCCGATATGAGGTTGTATGGCGGTTGAACATCAAAAAATTACAGGGCAAGGACAAATCCGCACAGATCCTATCAGATTTTGAAAAATTGATTCAACATGTTGAAACAGAAAAAGGAGCCAGTGCAGGAGTTAAGCCGGATGAACTTTCATTGATAAGCAATGAAAGAGATTACATTGAGATTCCCTGTCTTTCCCATGACAATCCCTTTCTTGTGATTCCCAAGGAGCAGCGACGGGATGTGCTGGATGATCTCTTAAAAAAAAATAATCAATTTAAATACCGATTGTCCATGGAAAAAGAATATGAATGGGTATTTGGAGAAGAGGCTTGTACCGTTTGTTCCTCTATTTATCACTCTTTGTTGGAACGCCTTGGAAATCCAACCGAGGTATTTAAAATGCTCTATGCCCGACCCTATTATTTTAATCGGCGGATCGGAAATGGTATAAGTGTATTTAATCCGGGGGATCAACCTTTACAACAAAATGTTATCTCAAACCAGATATTGCAAAACAGGATTAATGCACTGTTTCAAGATAGCAATCTTATTAACTATATCTGTTCTAATTTTGCCAAGGTCAATAATGGTATCTATGCACTCATGGACATAAAATCCCATAATGTTGAACGAATGGTTGAGCTTCATAATATTATTTCAGAAGGAGTTCATAAGGTTGAAAATTTGGAAGAGCAGGTAAATTCATTATTTTTTGCCTTGATGAATCCTGAAGATAAACGAAATATCAGGGATTTTCCCTCTTTTGATGATCGAATTCAATATATTGACATTCCCTATGTGTTGGATATTAACACAGAAGTCAAAATATATTTAAATATATTCGGGCGGCATATTGAAGGCAGTTTTCTTCCCATGATATTAGAAAATTTTGCAAGAATTATTATTTGTACCCGTATTGGTAAAAAATCCATGGCCCTGGAAGAATGGATTAAAAAACCCGACAAATATAAAAACTATTGTGATGAAAAACTCATGCTGCTTAAAATGGAAATTTTTTCTGGAAATATTCCCAAATGGCTGGATGATGAAGATACTAAAGCCCTGGATCAAAATATGTTGAAAAAAATCATCGCAGAATCTGAAATATATGGAAAAGAAGGCTTGTCAGGAAGAGATTCCATCAAAATCTTTGACCAGTTTTATTCCCAATATGCCAAAGAAGATCGACTAATCAATATGCCGGATCTTTGCACTTTTTTCAAAAAACTGGATGATCAACCCAAAAAAACAATTCCCCAGGGTTTTTTATCCTCCTTGTTGCGCATGTATGATTATGGTATTCTCCAACAGGTAAAAGAAGCCCTTTACTATTACAATGAAGATCAAATTGCCAAAGATATCAAAAATTATATTTCAGCTGTCACCAATGAGTTTGATTCAATAGTAAAATGTATATTTACAAAGGAAGAAATTCATGTGACGGAAGCCTTTCTTGAAAGCATAGAAAACAGGTTGCTTTCAGAAAATATGGATAAAAAACGCAGGGAAGAGATCCGAATTGATGTATTAAAAGAATATACCACAAGAACTCTTTCCCATGAAATTATGATCGAAGGAAAAAATATTCTCGAAACCAGATTATTTCAATCATTGTACGAACGATATGTCCATAATCTCAAAAAACGGGTGTTGGAACCTTTTATTGACAATGAAAATTTTAGAAATGCCATCAAGGATTTTGATACAAAAAAATTTAAATCCCATGATAAGAGGATCAAAAAAGATGTCAAGTTTTTGATGGATAATTTATCTTCAAAATTCGGATACACCCAACAAGGTGCAAATGAAACTTGTATTTACGTGATTGACAACGATCTGGCAAACAAATTTAAGTAACACTTCTGAATGAATACTTAAATTTATTACTTGATTCTTTTGAAAACTTCCATTAAACCAGAGCCATGATTTTTTGTCAATTTTAGATTTTAATTTGTAATCAGGTAATAATGACAGGTTCAATAATTCAAGATATCAGTAAGAACGATCGCAACATCATCTCTTTGCATGGGGATGGATCCCATAAGGCCTATTTAACCACAAAATTATTTGATTCCCTCAAATCTTCCCTAGTGGTCATTTTGTCGGATCAAAAACAAGCCTTAGGTTTTATTGAAGATTTACATTTCTTCATGCCCGGAAAAAAAGAAAAAATCATCTATTTTCCTGGATATAATATCCTACCGTTTAAATCGCTGTCCTATCACAGGGAGACTTCCAGTCTGAGGTTGGCAGCCCTGTCTAAAATTATTGATTCCGGGTCCAAAAAATATTTATTGGTCACCTATATTGATACCTTGATGCAGCAACTTATCCCAAAAGCCAGCATCAATAATTTTTTAGAATTGGTCATTGTCAATGAGGAAATTGACCGGGATCAATTAATTTTAACTCTTGAAGCCGGGGGATACTCAAGGGTTTCTCTTGTAGAAGATCCTGGTGAATACTCAGTACGAGGTAGCATTTTAGATCTATTTTCTCCGGGTGAAAAAAAACCGGTTAGAATAGAGTTTTTTGGAGATCTGGTTGAATCCATCCGCTATTTTTCTCCGTTTACCCAGAGGGGTACCAGAGAATTAAATGAAACCATCATTCTCCCCGCCACTGAAGCTATCATTTCCAAAAAACAATTACCACACATTCTGGCTCGATTGAGACATGCCGGCACCCAGACTGGGCTCACCGCCAACCAAACCCGTGAATATGTGAATAAAACCCGTGAATTTGGAAGGTTCCCAGGAATCGAAAGCATGCTGTCCATTGTATATGACCGTCTTGATTCTTTGTTTGATTACCTTCCAGACCAAGCGGTTTTTTTAATGGATTCACCAGATTTCCTGGTAGCCAAGGCCATGGAATTTGAAAATAAGGCTCTGCACAACTATAAAACTGTAACAGCAGAAAACAGACTCTGCGTCAAACCGGAATCCACCTACCTGAATTGGGAGCAGGTGAAAACCGCCATAAGTGCGCACAAGCAAATTTCTTTTAAACAAATTATCCTCGAAGCAGATAAGAAAGATTCAACGATTATCCCTTTTGAATATGAGGATAATCAGGATTTATCTGCTATTCTAAAACACCATGGTGTTGATGACAACCCGCTAAAACCTTTAGTTGACTGGTTTGAAAGCCATTTAAACCAGCGAAGAACCGTTTTATGCGTTGTCAGCCAGGCTGTTCAGTCCAAACGACTGGTCTCCCTGCTTTATCCCTATGGAATCGAACCAACACCCTGTGATTCCTTTGAGCAGTTAAAACATCTTCCAACCGGAGTGTATTATACCATTAACAGTTTATCCACAGGATTTGTATTGCCCGGGGATAATATAGCTATTGTTACGGAAAATGAAATTTTCGGTAAAAAACGGATCCGTAGACAGAAAAGTCAACCCCGTGATTTAAAAACTAAATTTATCACACCAGAAGAATTAAAAAATGGTGATATCGTTGTTCATATGGAACATGGGGTAGGGCAGTATGAAGGTTTATGTAATCTGAATATCGCCGGGATCTCCCAAGATTTTATCCTGATTGTATACCAGGATGATGATAAATTATATCTGCCGGTGGACCGAATTGAAATGATCGGCAAATATCTTGGTGTGGAGGGTTACACTCCGGTCCTCGATAAAATTGGCTCCCAAAATTGGATTAAATCAAAAGCCAAGGCCAAGGCAGAAGTGGAAAAACTGGCAGCAGATCTTCTGGATTTATATGCGATGCGCAAGGTAAACAATGGATTTGCTTTTAGTCTACCTGATAATTACTATAATGATTTTGAAGCCTCTTTTCCCTACGAAGAAACCCGGGATCAACTCAAGGCCATTGATGATGTCCATTTGGATATGGAATCCAAAATTCCAATGGATCGACTTATCTGCGGAGATGTAGGATACGGAAAAACAGAAGTTGCCATCCGGGCGGCTTTTAAAGCGATAAATGACGGAAAGCAGGCGGCAGTAGTGGTACCAACCACCATTTTGGCCGAACAGCATCTGGCAACATTTAGAGAACGGTTTAAAAGCTATCCTGTGCAGATTGAATGTCTCTCCAGATTTCGGAGTCGCAAAGAGCAGATCCAGATTTTAAAAAAGATTAGTGCAGGTATTGTGGATATTGTGATTGGTACCCACCGGTTGCTGCAAAAAGATGTGGAATTTAAATCCTTGGGATTGTTAATTTTAGATGAAGAACAGCGGTTCGGAGTCAAACATAAAGAAATTTTGAAAAAAAAGAGAAACACCGTGGATGTACTGGCACTGACCGCCACCCCCATTCCCAGAACTTTGCACCTGTCTTTGACAGGCATGCGAGATATCAGTGTGATTACCACGGCACCTGCTGACCGCCAGCCTATTGTTTCCTATATTTCCAAATATGAAGATACTATTATCAAGGATTCAGTGGAGAAAGAATTGTCCCGGAATGGGCAGGTCTTTTTCATTCACAATAATATCAAAAGTATTTTTAAAGTTGCTGATGACATACAAAAAATTGTTCCCCATGCCAAGGTCGGTGTTGCCCATGGAAGGCTATCTGAAAGCGAGTTGGAAAAAGTGATGTTTCAATTTGTTAATTTAGAGATTAATGTTTTGGTCTGTACCACCATCGTAGAATCTGGTCTTGATATTCCATCTGCTAACACCATGATCATTAATAAGGCGGAACGATTTGGACTTTCCCAGATTTATCAACTCAGGGGACGCATCGGCAGAGGAGACAATCAGGCCTATGCCTATCTGTTTGTTTCAGACGAATCAAAGTTAACCAAAGATGCCAAAAAACGTTTATCTGCCTTAATGGAATATAAAGATCTAGGGTCTGGATTTCAGATTGCCATGAAAGATTTACAGATCAGAGGAGCGGGAACTGCTCTGGGGGCTTCCCAGTCCGGTCATATTGCAGCTGTTGGATATGATATGTTTTTAAAGCTGCTGGACCATGCAGTCCATGATCTTAAAGGAGAGCACCATATTGCACCCCTTGATCCGGAAATCAATGCCAGTATGTCCTCCGGGTTTCCAGATCACTATATAGAATCGGTTGAACAACGTTTGACCTTGTATCGGCGTTTATCCAGACTGACAAGGATCTCAGATATTTCAGACATGAAAAAAGAATTATTGGACAGATATGGTAAATTGCCCAAGGAAGCGGAAAATATGCTTTTAAAAATCATGCTTAGAATCTTTGCTATCAAGGCTGGAGTAAAGCGCCTTGATATTGCTCCTAATTTTCTGACCTTGACATTCTCACTGGAACACCTTAAACTTTCTTTGGAATCGATTGATATCATCTTAAAGAAAATGGTTTCCTACAAATATGTTAAAAAAGAAACTATTCAAATTCAATTGAACCAAAAACGAAATAATTTTTCTCAAACTCTTTTAGAAGCCAGGCAAATTTTAAAAGCTATCGGATGACATCCAGGCTGATATAATAATTTTTTTTGCACATTTTGCATATAATAGTTGCAAAACTAAAGTTTCTTGGTATCATTTCTATATTCTCGCAATCCATTAATTTTTTTTGACCCAGCAAAGGAGGTTTTATGAAATCCGGCCTTGCTAAGGTATCAAAGTTTATCCCTGGAATAGAAGGGATTTTTCTTAAAAAATTTATTCAAATACTCAAACGGGAGATGATTCCCATTGAAATCATTGATTCCAACGGGAAAAAATATGCAACGATATCTGGCGATATTCAGCATAAACTCTTAATTAAAGATCCAAAATTTTTCAATGCATTGATATCTCCTGATGCCTTTTCTTTGGGAGAAGCATATGTTAAAGGCTATTTTGACGTATCGGGCAGTATTCGGGAGTTGTATGAAATGGTATGGGAGAAATTGCTGAATACGGATCAATCAAAGAGTCTTCTGACCAGATTTTCTAAATATTTTATTAAACCTCAGGAAACCGAAAAACAAAATATTGAATACCATTATGATATTCCCAGTAATTTTTATAAATTATTTTTAGGCGAAACCATGGGATATACCTGTGGTTATTATACCGACAGCAATACAGATATGTCCGAAGCCCAAAATGAAAAAATGGAAATCATTTGTAGAAAACTGCGGTTAAAAAAAGGAGACCATTTATTGGATATTGGATGCGGATGGGGAAATTTTGCCATTTATGCGGCAAAATATTACCGTGTCCGGGTAGTCGGGATTACCTTAAGCTGCGAACAAAAAAAATATGCAGACCAATGGATCCTCAGAGAAGGACTTGAACAAAAAGTTCATATAAAAATTTTAAATTACCGAGACCTAGGCAAAGAAAAATTTGATAAAATATCTTGTGTTGGAATGTCTGAACATGTCGGCAGGATCAATATGAATCTTTTTTATAAAAAAGTATATAATTGTCTTCAAGACGATGGGCTCTTCCTTCAACATACCATTACCACTAATATCAAACGCAAAAACGGATATAAGAATTCATTTCTGGATACCTTTATGTTCCCAGGTGGAGAACTAATGTTCCAACAAGAGTTGATTAATTCGGCAACAGGTTCCGGATTTGAATTATTAAATGCAGAAAATTTCAGGGTGCATTATATTAAAACCCTGGGTGACTGGATTTTCCAGATGGAGACAAACAAGGATAAATTGATCAAAATTGTTTCAGAAAATATATACCGGATCTATCATGTATTCTTTATCGGATCCCTGGTCTCTTTCAGACAAAAAGAGATCGCATTATTTCAAAATCTTTTTTATAAATCAAAATATTATGAATCAACATTGAATTACTTTTTAACACCTTTTTCTAAAAAGGGGTCAAAAAATGAATCAAAAATTACCTGATATTCAAAAGTTTAAAAGTAAAATTTTTCAAAAAAAAAATGTACTGGGTTATTTGCTTTCTTTTTCATTAAAATTAATGGAGGCAAAACAGGCAGGCCTTCTCTTTGGCACAGATGACAGTTTTTCAAATTTTTTGCCTCCAAAAAAATGGGACAGAGGGGTCATGCATAGGTTTGACGGCAAAGGTGTATCTGGATTTTTCTTAAAACTATTTGGTAAATCCATTGTCAAAGTTAAAAAATTTTCTCCTGTCCAATTATATCAAACCAATGAATTCGGAGATAGGATTGAAACCGAGGGGGTTATTTCCTATATTCTTCGAAACCACCATAATTTTTATCAAAAAGGGATAAAAATTTTAATTATTGACGATCAAGTTTGTGACAAGAAAAATTTGGATTCTTCTTTTTCCCACCTTTGTGTCAGCTCCTATGATGGAGTCCTTTTTAGTTTTCTTTCACATATTAGAGTCAATATAAATATTGTACGACAATTTAAATCTAAAAATTTTATTGCTGCCTATATTCCGGATTATGGGGCCATTGTTTTTAATACCGTTGACCAGGATTTAGTATCAAAAACAAATGAGTGTTTTTTAAAGGAAGCAGATCTTAAAAAAAGATTGGATATACTCATTACTGCAATTGAATCGGCTTCTCTGGCCTACTTGGGCTTTGCAAAAGGAAAACCGGCAACCCAAGTCATCTGGCGAAAGGAAAGAGAACTCAGAAAAACTGTCGATCACCTTAAAGAGAAAGAAACACAGCTCAATATCCAGAAAAATTATCTAAGAACCGTGGGGGGAGTGACACCTGAACAATTAAGCATGACTCCCTTAAGCATTTCAGACGGAGTGTATGCTTTTATCGACATGGTTGGATCTTCCACCATCAGAGAGGATTTCAAACCAAGAGATTTTTTTCTGGTTTTGAATTTGTGCCATGAAATTTCGGCAAAAAATGCAGCCAGATTTGCCTGCCGCGTGGATAATATCATCGGAGATTCTATTTTTTTCCAGAATGTTTCTATTTTTGATGATCCGAAACAAACTCGTAACCCAGGGCTTTGCGAACGGGTCATGCTTATGACCTGTATGTTGGCTTCTGTGTTCAATGAGATTCATCTTTTAACCCTTGGTCGGCATCCAATAGACAGGGAACGACGGGTGGCCACCTTGGTAAAAAATCATGGGGTCAATATTCAATTTAGAGCAGGGCTGGAACAAGGAACAGCGTTGATTGGTCCCTTGGGAAGCCGTAAAAGAAAAATTATTACGGCCATTGGAAAGGCTGCAGATACAGCATCCAGACTTGAAAGCTCTGGTATTAAAAATCAAATCCATATTACAAAAGCAATTTTAAGAACTCTGGATAATGCCATGGTGTCAAAGGATACTCGTATGATTCGAGATATTGCATTGGGTGAAAAAAATACTGAATGGCTAAAGACAAGAGAATATATGCCATTTTTTGATTTTTATAAAAATCTATTTAACCTGGGAAATGAATTTGTCCAAAAGCGGGGTCCTGTTTCTTACAAAGAATTTTCCGAAGACATAACCTATCTGATTCAATGTATACCCAAAACCAATACCCCTACTGTCTGTTCTGGTATTTAATAAAAATTTATTGGGGTGTTTCCATAAAATCAAGAATATGTTGATCCAAGGCCTGGATAATGGTTTGAGTGTTTTTTCCGGGTTTACCTTGGCCAATAACCTTATCATCTACCTGAATAACCGGAACCACCATTTTATTGGTACCCGTTATAAACACCTCATCTGCTTGGAACAATTCTTCCAGTTTAAGAGGTCTCTCCTCTACCTTAAAAAAACGATGTCCCAGGGATAAAATAACCTTTCGGGTGATCCCTTTTAAAACACCTTGATTTGGAGTGACTAACCTATTTTTTAAAAAAGCAAATAAATTACTCGTTGTACCTTCGAGTACCTCATTTTTTTTGTTAACATAAATAGCCTCCATAGCATTTTGTTTTTCTGCTTTTTTCAAGGCCAGGGCAGCCTTGATGTAGGAAGTTACCTTTGCTTCTGGAACCTCTCTTTCCTGGCGGATGGTAATGGTTTTTATACCATTTGAATACCAGGAGTCAGGGGCTTTTTTGATGGGAGTAACCATAACAATCAGTCTGGGATTTCCCTTTGGAGTAAAAAAATCAGGACTGGAACCGCCTGTTACCACAATCCTGATATTAGCTTCATCAATATCAGGATTTAAAATCAGTGTTTGGAGAACAATCTTTTTAATTTTGGCCCTGTTCCAGGGCAGGGCCAAACCGACTTTTTTGGCCGAATTTTCAAGTCGCTGGATATGTTCGTTTAAAAAATATGGTCGGCCTTTATAGGTATGCATGATGTCAAAGACTCCATATCCACGCAAGATAGAAAGGTCATCAACCGGAATAACGGCTTTGTCTGAAGGAATGTATTTTCCATCTACATAATATATTGTCATTAACCCTCTCCCATTATACTTTCTTCCACAAGTTGAAAAATAAATATTTTTATAGTAAAAATAAGTATTTCACAAAGAACTTCAATGGAAGGCATTAATAAAAATGAATTTTTTTCATGGTATCAAATATAATATTAAAGGATTTTCCCTGGCGCTGAAAAATCCTTCATTGCTAATACTCGGTTTACTCCGCTTTCTCATCGTTTTTTTGTTAACGCTTTTCTTGTCTGGTTTAATTTTTTATTGGCATAATGAAATTTTGACCATGATATGGAAAGCGCCAGAGAGTGGCTGGCTTATCTATGTGTGGAATATTGTTGCATGGCTTTTATCAATTTTTCTTGTCGGCATTTCCGTGCTGATCTCCTATTTGATTGCCCAATTATTTTTTGGTGTGTTTATTATGGATTACATGTCACGTATCACTGAAAAAATTGTTTTAGGAAAAGAGGTCTCTTCTGATCATGGCTCCTGGTTCCAATTGTTTTTCTACCTGATTTGTCAAGAAATACCCCGGGCCATCTTACCGCTATTAATCACTTTTATCATAATGCTCGCGGGCTTTTTTACACCCTTTAGTCCTTTTATTCTTGTCTTGTCTTCCCTAATCGCCAGCATATTTTTGGCCTGGGATAATACAGATTTGATCCCGGCCAGGCGGATGATACCACTTGGGACCCGGATTAATTTTTTAAAACAAAACCTGCTGTTTCATCTGGGCTTTGGAATCTTATTTCTTATTCCCTGGCTGAATATTCTTTTTTTATCTTTTGCACCCGTGGGCGCCACCTTATATTATCTTGATAAAGAAGATCCAGGGCAAGTATAGTGTACCTTCTTAACAAATCCAAAACCTCACCCAAAGAGCGTAATCGGACCTGCAATCTTGAGTATCCGATTATTATCTGTTCAACCTGTCATGGTTACATCACCCGGCCATCTTGTCAAATACAAATGGATGGTGCTTTTAACCATACCTTTGCCAATCCTAATGGACAGGTGTTTGACATAGGTTGTTTTGATGATGCAAAAGGATGCCTATCAGCATCCCCTCCATCTTCGGAGTTTTCCTGGTTTAAGGGATATCATTGGCAAATAGGAATATGTCATGATTGCAGCACCCATTTAGGTTGGATTTTTCGGTCAGATCAAAATTATTTTTTTGGACTTATCCTGGATAAGTTAATATTTCCTTAGAAAAAAATATTGTATAATTTGGGTATATTTTATATAATATGGGATATCACCATGGCAGTTGATTTGAAATTCATAACATAGTTCCATTTAAATTTTCATTCCCTCCCCGAAGATTAATCAATAACATGCATCAGGCAAGGAGAATATGTTATGAAAGAAAAAACCCAACACAAAGAAGAATCAATGACTCCATCGGAAAACATTTATACAAAAAGAATCCTTATTGACCGCAGATCGCCAGTTGATCGTCGTATACTGGACATGGGTCCCGGCTATCCGGTTACTGAATCCCGGATAACCATGAAGGATAGACGAAGGGGCTGGGAAGATAGATATGGGTGGGAACGAATCAGTAGGTGGAGCAGTTCACCGGTATACCCAGATCTACCCTAAACTTAAAATATCCCCGAACTCCTTTCTTTTGTGGATAACCCCTTTGTATTCAAACTATTTTCCCTTTATCATTGTAATAAAACCCATTTATCAACAATCTATAATCAGATGGAGAACTGCGTAATGTCCCCGGGGAGGTTTATTTAAAACTTTTGTTTTTGCAAATCTTAAGCCGGGATATTATTCATTGTCATGGGAACCGCTTCATGATAAAGAATTTCTCCATAATTATTTCAATTTGTTAATTTGATTTAGAAAGGAGCTATTATGAATGTTCTTGTGACCGGAGTGGCCGGTTTTATCGGATATAGCCTGAGCTTACGCCTACTTGAAGCAGGGCACGATGTTATGGGTATTGATAATTTAAACGATTATTATGATATCAATTTAAAAAAAAATCGGCTGGCGAGGATAAAAAAATATTCCGGATTTAGTTTTAAGCAGATAGATTTAGCAGACAGAAAGCCTATAAAAGAGTTGTTTGAGAGCAACGCTTTTGATTGTGTGGTCAATCTGGCTGCCCAGGCAGGAGTTCGCTATAGTATTGAAAACCCGGCGTCCTATGTGGATTCAAACCTTGTGGGCTTTGGAAATATTTTGGAGGGATGCCGCCATTCAAAAGTCAAACATCTTGTCTATGCTTCCAGCAGTTCTGTCTACGGACTTAACACTCGTATGCCTTTTTCAGTACGCCACAACGTTGATCATCCAATCAGCCTTTATGCTGCTTCAAAAAAGGCCAATGAACTCATGGCCCACACCTATAGCTATTTATATAAACTACCCACAACAGGCCTGCGATTTTTCACGGTGTATGGCCCCTGGGGGCGCCCTGATATGGCCCTTTTTCTATTTACCAAGGCCATCATGAATAATAAACCCATCAAAGTTTTTAATAATGGAAATATGCAACGAGATTTTACCTATATTGATGATATTGTTGAGGGGGTGATCCGGGTAATGAACAAAATCCCAGAACCGGACCCCGACTGGTCTTCCGATGCTCCCACCCCATCTTCGAGCTGTGTTCCCTATAAATTATATAATATCGGCAATAATCATCCTGTAAAATTAATGGATTTTATTCGTGCTATTGAAACGGCTATTGGAAAAAAAGCCGTAATCGATTATCTACCGTTACAACCTGGAGATGTGCCTGCCACCTATGCCGATGTGAATGACCTGATAGAAGATACCGGATTCAAGCCATCCACACCTATTGTCAAGGGTATTCAAAATTTTGTTGATTGGTACATCAATTATTATACCTGATAATTTTTTAATAGTACAAAGTCTATTCCAGGGCTCTTGATACAATTTCAAAGACATTTTTGGAAAGCGTTTGATCGGCCAGAATTGTCCCAAGCGCTTTTTTCATTAATACCTGCCTGGCCCCATTATATTTTTTCCACTGATTGAAACAACAAGCAAGCCTGGCTGCAATTTGATGATTAATTTTATCAAGTTGCAGAATTTGATCACAAATAAATGTGTATCCTTTTCCTTGGTCCTGATGAAAATTAATGGGGTTTTGCATGGCAAAAACATAAATTAAAGATCTGACTTTATTGGGGTTGGTCATTGAAAAATCTGGGTGGGCCGCCAAATTTTTAACTAAATTCAATGTGTCTTCAAGACAGGAACCCGCCTGAACCATAAACCATTTATCTAAGACAAGTTTATCATGCTGCCATTTTTTATGGAAAGCTTTTGTTGCAATCTGTCTTATATCAGGATTAATCTGGCTTAAGATCCTGAAACTTGCAAATTCGTCCGTCATATTTTTTGCAGTTTCAAACCTTTGGAAAATAAGCTCGGTGGTCTCTTTTTCCCTGAGACTTCCCAAATAGGATAAAACCAGGTTTTTAAGACTTCTGTCCGCACAAGCTTGCCGGGATAAACTTAAGGGATTTGAATGTGAACATAGTTCCAAGGTGTCATAAAATTCTTGTTTTAGCTGTTTTGCCACCTCTTTTTTAAAAAAAGCCCTGGCAAGATGAATAGCAGTAACATCAATTACATCATAGTGGTCTTTTATTTCCGTCTCCTGGGGCAGTTGCAAGGCTTTTGCAAGAAATGCCCTGTCAGTATCAGGGTTTATTAATGCTTTTTTAAAGGCTTGGATCAATACAAAGGATACTTCCAGAGGTTTTTGTTTCTGGATGGCAGATACCAATTGTTTGATCTGCTTTATAAACAAAGCCTGGGCCGCATCCCATCGGTTAAACTCATCTAAGTCATGGGCCATGAGAAAGACAAGGTCTGAATCTGAAAAATCTGTGATAAGCTTGATGGGAGCTGAGAATTCTCTGAATATTGAAGGGTAGCTATCCGGTTCTATATTATTAAAAACAAAGGTTTCTTTTTCAGATTTCAAGTTTAGCAAAGAGGTGTTTTTGGGGGTGATATCCTTACCTGCGGCATCCATAATTCCAAAGAGGACAGGAATATGAAGGGGATGTTTTTCTTTTTGATTTCTGTCAGGAGAAGTTTTTTGTTCAAAGGTTAAGGTCAGGGTTTTAAGATCAGGATCATAGGATCTTGTAAAAGATATTTGCGGTGTGCCCGATTGTGAATACCATTTTTTAAATTGTGTCAAATTTGTACCGGAAACTTCTTCCATAACTGACACAAAATTTTCAATGGTCACAGCCATTCCATCAAATTTTTTTAAATACAGATCCATGCCCTGTCTGAAATCAGATTCTCCAAGTATATGATGGATCATCCTGATCAGTTCCGCTCCTTTTTCATAGACAGTCATGGTATAAAAATTATCCATTTTTATATAGGATTCGGGCCTGACAGAATGGGTCATGGGACCACAATCTTCCGGAAACTGGAAGGCTCTTAAGTTTTTCACACATGAAATACGTGTCACGGCTCTCGAGTTAAGATCCGATGAAAATTGTTGATCACGAAAGACCGTCAGACCTTCCTTTAAACTTAATTGAAACCAATTTTGCAATGTGACCCTGTTTCCGGTCCAGTTATGGAAATATTCGTGGGCAATCACTCCTTGAATATTTGTAAAATCCTCATCGGTGGCAGTTTCCGGGTTGGCAAGGATATATTTTGAATTAAAAATGTTTAATCCCTTATTTTCCATGGCACCGGCATTGAAATCGTTGATGGCCACGATCTGGTAAAGATCAAGGTCATATTCCAAGCCAAATCGTTGTTCATCCCATGCCATTGCTTGCTTTAACGAAGTCATTGCATGATCACATTTATCAATATTTTCTTTTTGAGTATATATTTTCAGGTCCACTTTTCTTTTGGAAAAAGTTGTAAACCTATCATGGATAAAAGACAGATCCCCGGCCACAAGGGCAAACAGATAGCTAGGTTTTTTAAAGGGATCTTCCCATCGGACATAGTGACGGTTATCGTTAATATCTCCCGAAGCAACCTGATTCCCATTGGATAATAATACGGGATACTTTTGTTTATCAGCAACAAGAGTACATGAAAAAATAGCCATTACATCGGGTCGGTCCGGATAGGGGGTGATTTTTCTGAATCCCTGGGCCTCGCACTGGGTGCAAAGAATATCTCCTGACTTATATAATCCTTCAAGGGAGGTATTTTGGACGGGGTTTAAAATTGAGGTTATTTCCAGGGTAAAAGATTCCGGTGTTTTAGCAAGCTTAAAATAGTTATCACAGGCTTCATACTCTCCGGGCAACAACAGCATACCATCGGCTACAACCGAAGTAATCTGGTATACATCCTTGTTGAAAATAAGGGATGTGTGTTTATCTGCCACCGTGGTATTTTTGTGAATCTGCATGGATGAGGTCACCAATGTATGATCATCAAATATATCAAACTTAAGATCTATATGATCAACAATAAATGCGGCAGGACGATAGTCTTTTAAGTATTTTACAGGGTGTCTATTCATAATGGGGGAAAATAAAACCATATTGACACATTGTCAATTATTGATTTTTTGGAGTAAACTGTTTAGAATTGAACTTTGTATCCAAAGGCTTTATTTTATTGCCCGGATATCCGGTTTGTTTATAAAAATAGAAAGGTAAAATAAAAAATTATGAAACTCACTATCATTGGCACAGGCTATGTAGGACTTGTAACAGGAGCCTGCTTTTCCGAAATGGGAAGCCATGTAACCTGTGTTGATATCGATGAAAAAAAAATCAACAATTTAAAAAAGGGAATTCTTCCCATATATGAACCTGGTCTTAAACAGATTGTGGTCGAAAATTTCAAGGAAGGTACCCTGGAATTTTCAACTGATCTTGCCCGGACAGCCAAGGACTGTAATCTATTTTTCATCGCCGTGGGAACTCCACCGGGTGAAGATGGATCCGCAGATCTTCAATATGTACTCCAGGTGGCAAAGCAGATTGGGCAACATATTACCGATTATGCAGTCATTATAGATAAATCCACTGTACCTGTCGGAACAGCAGATCATGTGCGGGCGGTTATTGAGCAAGAGCTTGAAAAACGCCATTTAGACATTGAATTTGATGTGGTCAGCAATCCGGAATTTTTAAAGGAAGGCGCGGCAGTCAATGATTTTTTAAAACCGGACAGAATTATCGTGGGTGCCGATTCGAAAAAAGCCATCAAAATGATGAGGCGTCTTTATGCGCCCTTTTCAAGAAACCATGATAAAATGCTTTTTATGAATGTCAGAGATGCTGAAATGACAAAATATGCCGCCAATTCCATGTTGGCCACAAAAATCTCTTTTATGAATGAAATTTCCAATATTTGTGACCGATTGGGCGTAGATGTGGAGAATGTCAGAAAAGGAATAGGTTCCGATAGCAGAATTGGTTATTCTTTTATCTATCCTGGATGTGGATATGGGGGATCATGTTTTCCCAAAGATGTTAAAGCTTTGATAAAAACAAGCAAGGACGCAGGATTTGAACCAACCCTGTTGGATTCTGTGGAACTGCGTAATAATAAACAAAAGCTTGTGCTGGGCACAAAGATAAAAAAACGATTTGGAAATGATCTTTCCGGAAAATTGTTTTGTATATGGGGTCTTTCATTTAAACCAGGAACCGATGACATGAGAGAAGCCTCTTCCCTGGTCTTGATGGAGACATTGATCCATGCCGGTGCCAAAATTCAAGCCTATGATCCGGTTGCCACTGACCAGGCAAAAAAAGAAATGCCTGCAACCTGGATTAACCAGGGAGATGTCATTCTGGCTCAAGAGCAGTACCAGGCCCTGGAAGATAGCGATGCCCTTATCCTTGTCACCGAATGGAAAACATTCCGGCAGCCCGATTTTAAGAAAATGATTGGAAAAATGAGACAGACCGTGGTTTTTGACGGCAGAAATCAATATGATCCAGAAGAGGTAAAAGAGTTGGGATTTGAATACCATGGTATTGGCAGATAAACCCTCCCACGGTCCAGATATTTAATACTTAGGAGTGGGCTCTGGTTGAAAACCTGTTTTGATAATTTATTGTAATGCCTAATTTTTATTTCAGAGGAGATAATAATATGACTACAGTCTTTATTTGGAACAACAACCAGATAACCCATCGGTTTGCAAAAGTATTCAAATATGGGCCGGCACAAAAAGAAATAACCGGGCATTCAGCTTTAAATATCGATGATAATTTTACATCGTTAATTGATATTAGGGCTCCTGAAATCCTGGAGCCTTTGGACAATAAGAAATCCTATGTCAGCTGGATTCCATCCAACATGAAATGGGGGCACAGTTGTGAGGAATCCCATAATCATAAAGACAGAGGAGTCGGAAATAGAAGTTTTATGGCTGATCTGCTGAATGAAAAATATGCCCCCGACCACATCATCCGAATTCCAAATGTGTCAAACGAAGTCATGAATAGAATGAGAAGGGAATGGAAAAGACATTTGGATCCTAAGCTTGGACGGGGCCAAACCTACGATTTATACCGGAAAAACTGTAGCCGTATCACATCACGAGTGCTGCGTAGAGGATGGGCAAAAGGTGGTTTCAACATCAGGTATGGGCAATTGATTTCAGGCCTATGGACCCCGCTGATGGTAAAACGACTTGCTCTGGATTTAAAAGGAAAAGGACAAAAAGACCTGGCTTTTAAGATGAGTTGGGATGATCTTGTTAATGAACTTGTGGCTAAAGATGTTATTTCCGGAGTCACAGGGTTTGTGATGAAAAAATTTCGTCGTCGTTCAAGCAATCGGGGCAGTTCCATGGCGGATGCCCGCTTTAAAATCAAGGGCTCCTGGCGATCTCATTTCAAAAAAGGCTGGAGCATGTCCAGGGAAGATAGAAACCTTGACGGTGAGGTGTTTGTTTATACAGAGCTGGTCGGTCGTTCCGTGAATATGAAAATTGCCAGGAAAATTTTTGCAAATTGGTTATCCATAACTAATTTGGGTTTTGCATTAGGAGATGATGTCGAGGCAGTTGATTCTATCAATAAGCTTGTGGAGGCCAACATTAAGGGAATAAAGGGAGAAGGCAGAATGCCGCTGGAAAAAATCAAGGGGAAAAGGGGCTTGAAAGGAAGATACTAAAATCTCAGGTTCTGGCATGAGATTAATCACTAACGGCCGTTACAACTTCCCATGGATGACGGCATTGTATACTCCATTATAAAATTTATTTCCTCCAATAAAGCCAACTACCTTTTTTCTTGTTATCCCAATTTTACCAACACTTCTAAAATCAAACCAAATATGGTAAGTAAAGGGCCGGATGATTAAATATTCATGGGGCATGATTACAGAAAAACTCAAACAATTATTAATTGTATAATTGTTTGAGTTTATTAAATATTTTTAGTCTTTTGTATTTTTTGTTTGATTCTCATTAAAAATACTGCTAAATTTTCACCCTTAATTTTATAATACAAGGATTTTTCTTTAATGGGGTCAGAAACAATTGATAACAATCTTGATAAGGGATTGATAAAAGAAATAAAAAAACGCAGAACTTTTGCCATTATCAGTCACCCGGATGCAGGCAAGACCACCTTAACTGAAAAATTACTCCTTTTTGGTGGGGCTATTCAACAGGCAGGTGCAGTAAAGTCCAGAAAGATTACCAGGGCTGCCACCTCAGATTTTCTTTCCATCGAACAGGAAAGGGGCATCTCTGTATCCTCATCTGTGATGAAATTCAATTATAAAGATTATGAAATTAATCTTTTGGACACACCCGGGCATAAAGATTTTTCAGAAGATACCTATCGAGTACTCACCGCAGTGGATTGTGCCATCATGATCATTGACAATGCCAAGGGCGTTGAGCCCCAGACCCGAAAACTCATGGAAGTCTGTCGCATGCGTAATACCCCCATTATTACTTTCATCAACAAACTGGACAGGGAAGGAATGGAGCCCCTGGATATTTTTGAAGATATTGAAGATAAACTCCAGATTGAGTGTGTCCCTTTGACCTGGCCCATTGGTATGGGAAAGCGGTTTAAAGGGGTATACGACCTGGAAAAAAAAGAACTTGGGATATTTTCTCCGGGCTATGATCCAAAGAATGATGATGGTATTCTCATCCAGGATTTGGCTGATAAAAGGCTGGATGAATTGATCTCCGAGTCCCAGGCGGAACTACTCAGAGAAGATGTGGATCTGATTTTGGGTGCAGCGGAACCCTTTGATATGGATCTATATTTAAACGGCACCCAGACGCCGGTTTTCTTTGGATCTGCCATCAATAACTTTGGGGTCAGGGAGATGCTGGATGCCTTTGTAAAAATTGCACCACCACCGGGATTGCGTCCCACTGCCACAAGGGATGTAAACCCTGCAGAAAAAAACTTTTCCGGGTTTACATTTAAAATCCAGGCCAACATGGACCCCGAACACAGGGATAGAATTGCATTTTTTAGAATTTGTTCCGGCAAATTTACCAAGGGCATGAAGGTGAGACACCATAGAATAGGTAAAGATATTAAAATATCCAATGCCACTATTTTTTTAGCCCAGGAAAGAAGTAACGTGGACCAGGCTTATCCCGGAGACATCATTGGTATCCACAACCACGGCACCATAAAAATAGGGGATACCTTTACCACCAAGGAACCCTTAAAATTCCTGGGAATTCCCAATTTTGCCCCGGAACATTTCAGACGGGTATTGTTAAAGGATCCCATGAAAGCCAAAGCCTTGACCAAGGGATTGATGCAATTGGCTGAAGAGGGTACCATCCAAGTCTTCAAACCCCTGACGGGTAATCTGCATATACTAGGTGCTGTAGGAGTTCTTCAATTTGATGTCACCATGGCCAGACTTAAGGCCGAGTACACTGTTAATGCAGGATATGAAAGTATCGATCTATCTGTTGCCAGATGGGTAACCTGTGAGGATGAACAAATTTTTAAAGAGTTTACAAAACGAAATCAATCAAGCCTTGCAAAGGATGCAGAAGGCAGACTCACTTTCTTAACCACAAGCGAGTATCAGCTTGGGTTTACCATGGAAGAATGGCCCAAAATTGAGTTTCATAAAACACGAGAGCATAATTTATAATAGATCCCTAACCATTTTAACCAGTCGCAATTATTTTAAAAGGGGAAAATATCGATGACAGATCAAAGAATTTATAATTTCAATGCCGGCCCTGCTGCCTTACCCTTATCTGTTTTGGAAGAGATCCGGTCTTCTTTTTTAAATTTTAAAAATTCAGGTATGTCAATTACCGAAATCAGTCACAGATCTTCCTATTTTGATGGGGTTATAAATGATGCGGTAAAAAGAGCAAAGCGTCTTTTAAAACTTTCCGACAGGTATCATGTTCTCTTTATCCAGGGTGGGGCCTCCCTGCAGTTTGCCATGGTGCCCATGAATCTGCTTTCCAAGGGTGAAACCGCCGATTATATCAATACCGGCACCTGGTCAACAAAAGCTATCAATGAAGCCCAAAATATGGGAAAATCAGTCCATGTGGTTGCCTCTTCCGAAGATAAAAATTTTTCATACATTCCCAGGGAAATTTCATTTAACAAAGAATCTAAATTTGTTCACTTAACATCCAATAATACCATTAAAGGAACCCAATTTTCTGACTTCCCCGATACAGGTGGGATCCCTATTGTTGCAGATATGTCCTCGGATATTTTTTCAAGACCCCTGGATATGGAAAAATTTGGAATGATCTATGCCGGAGCCCAGAAAAATCTTGGACCCTCTGGTACCTGTATGGTAATCATTCGCAAGGATCTGCTGGATTCAGTCAATAATGATCTGCCAGCTATGTTAAAATATTCAACATATTCAAGTAAAAATTCCATGTATAATACCCCTCCTTGTTTTGGTATCTATACCATTAGTCTTGTTCTTAAATGGATTGAAGAGCAGATGGGGGGAATTGATAAGGTAGAAGAACATAATATTACAAAAGCCGATCTTATCTACGACCATATTGATGCCAGCTCTTTTTACAAAGCCACAGCGGAAAAGGATTCCAGATCCCTGATGAATATTACCTTTCGTCTTCCCAATGAGGATCTTGAAAAAACTTTTGTTGAACAGGCGAGTAAGCGTGGGCTTGGGGGACTTAAGGGACATCGTTCCGTTGGAGGATGTCGAGCATCCATTTATAATGCCGCCACCATGGAAAGTATATATGCCCTGATTGAGTTTATGGAGTCCTTTGAAAAGGAGAATAAATAATGAAGGTGCTTGTCAGCGATAAAATGGATGAAGCAGGCATCGATATTTTTAGAAATAATGACCAGATCGAGGTGGATGTCAAGACCGGGTTATCATCTGAAGAACTATTATCCATCATCGGCAAGTATGATGGACTGGCCGTCAGAAGTACTACAAAAGTGACCAGGCAAATCCTTGGAGCTGCCGTTAATTTGAAGGTGATTGCCCGGGCCGGCATGGGTCTGGACAATATAGACATTGACGAAGCCACCAAAAAAGGGGTGGCTGTTATGAATACACCCGGTGGCAACACCGTGACTACAGCCGAACATGCCATTGCCATGATGATGGCTTTAACCCGAAATATCCCCAGGGGAACAGCTTCCTTAAAAGCTGGGAAATGGGATAAAAAACTACTCCAGGGCCGGGAAATTTCCAATAAGACTCTTGGAGTAATCGGATTTGGCAACGTCGGTTCCATTACCGCAGGTCTTGGCAAAGGCCTTAAAATGAAGGTCATTGTCTATGATCCCAATATTTCTTCTGAACATATTAAAAAAGCAGGCTTTGACTATGTCTCCCTGGATGAACTGTACAACCAGGCCGACTATATAACTATTCATGTGCCCAAAATGGATACCACCATCGACCTGTTGGATGCAGAAGCCTTTCATAAAATGAAAAACGAAGTGATGATAATCAATTGCGCCCGGGGTGGCATTATCAATGAAGCAGCCCTCTATGATGCCATAAAAGCCGGGAAAGTAGCAGGTGCCGCCCTGGATGTTTTCTCCACTGAACCCCCGGGAGAGAATCTTTTACTGACACTTGATCAGGTAATTGCCACACCCCATCTGGGTGCTTCCACCCAGGAAGCCCAGACCAATGTGGCAATAGCTGCCGCCAACCAGATTATTGCCTATCTTGTGGATGATACCGTTATTAATGCCGTAAATGTACCATCTGTCACCGGAGAAATTCTTAAACAATTGCGTCCATTTCTCTACCTGGCAGAGAAAATGGGCAAGATGCAGGCCCAAATTACCAAAGGTGGTATCAAACAGGTAGATATAGAATATATCGGAAAATTTCCAGATCTGGATTTAAAACCGGTAACTATTAATGCCATCAAGGGAGGCCTGGCCGAATTTGTCAAACACGAGGTCAACTCTGTTAATGCTATTTCCCTTGCCAATGAAATGGGTATAAAAATAACAGAATCCACCTCCCGGGAAGCGGGTAATTTTTTAAACCTGATTCGAATAACAGTTATCACCGAGGAGCAAACCAATATTCTTGAAGGAACCATATTCGGTAAAGATGATGCCAGAATTGTCCGGATCAATAAATTCAGGCTGGAAGTCATTCCAGAAGGCCACCTGGCATTAATTTACAATGTAGATAAACCAGGTTCCATCGGATCCATTGGAGTTACCCTGGGAAAACATAATATCAATATTTCACGAATGATGGTGGGCCGAGAGGAAGAGGGGCAAAGAAATATCATCTTCCTTCAGACCGACACCCCCATATCTTCCGGGGTAGTACAGGAAATTATAGACCTTAACCTTGTCATTAATATGACAACTTTTGAATTATAGGTATATGTAAATTCAGGTATGATAGATCCAAAAAGAAAAATCCCTTATAATTACACTTCAGCAGATGACGAGCAGATCATAGATCATCTTTTTGGAGCTGTCTTTCTAAAAGAGATATTATCCCTGGAAGTTAAAAAAGGAACAGGTAGATCATCTCGACTGCTTCACAGATTCATGGGAGATCTGTTCATCATTCAAAGAAATTCTTTTTTGTTCCAGGAACTTGTGGAGCACCCCCTTCAACGAAGACGGTTATTTTCAGAATTTGAAAATGATTTTAAAACAATTGAAGAGAATGCTTCCCATAAAACGGTTCTTAAAATTCTTAAAATCTGCAAAACCGCCCTTAAGTCTCTTTGCAAACAGATAAAGTCGGTTAACATCGACCAACAAAAAATTGTGCATCAACTGGGACCTGTGATCGGGAAAAAAAATATCTATTTTGACCCTTTTAATATCACGGCCCATACCACAGATGCCACAGATTGGCGGCGGTTTTCACCCATTGCCGTTCTAAGGCCTGATAGAGAAAGCCAGGTCCCAAAGTTAATAAAAAAAATAAAAAAACTGGGCTTTCATATCATTCCCCGGGGAGCAGGTACCGGATTGACCGGGGGGGCAACCCCCCTGACACCGACCTGTGTGATAATCAACACAGAAAAGCTCAACCATATATCAAAGATTATTTATAAAAAAAATCACCTTGGACAAAATTATGCCAGTATGGAAGTTGAGGCCGGGGTCATAACCCAGGATGCCATGGATGCTGCAAAAAGCTGCGGTCTTATTTTTGCTACCGACCCCACATCTGCCTGGGCCTGTACCATAGGAGGCAACCTGTCTGAAAATGCAGGTGGGAAAACAGCAGTGCTTTTTGGCACGGCCATTGACAATGTACTCTCCTATAAAATCACCATGCCCGATGCAATTTCTTATACAATCCAACGCCAGGATCACCCCGTAAGAAAAATTCTTCCGGAAGATAATCTTGTTTTCCACATATTGGATGAGAAGGGTTTAATGGTGGACACTATCCAACTTAGCGGAGAGCAAATTCGAAAAAAAGGACTAGGCAAAGATGTTACCAACAAGACCCTTAATGGTTTGCCTGGTATACAAAAAGAAGGGTGCGACGGGATTATCACGTCGGCCAATTTTATCCTTTATCCGGAGTTTGAATTTAAAAAAACCGGGTGTATTGAATTTTTTGGCAACGATATGACAGAGGCTGGCCATGTTATTACTGCTATATCCAATGCCTTTATCAGCCAGGATTCATCCCAGATATTTTCTTCTCCCGGGTACCCGTCTCTTATGGCATTGGAGCATTTTGATGAAGAATATATCAAGGCCATCAAATACAAAACAAAACAATCGGTGGGAGATCGGCTCAAAGCTGTACTACTCATTGACATGGTTTCAAATGATCCCAGAGCCCTTGATCAAGGGGTTGCAGCCCTGGAAGAAATTCTCATCCCATATGATAAAACCGGGCTCACCATTGCCAAGGATAAAACAGAAGCCAAAAGATTCTGGGATGACAGGAAACGACTGGGGGCCATAGCTGCCCATACCAACGCATTTAAACTTAATGAAGACATCGTTCTACCCATTAATTCATTGGCAGATTTTGTGCGGTTCATCGACAAAGCCAATCTGGAAGAAAAAAAATACAACCAGACCTGTATTATTCAGGATATTATCTCATATCTGGATACTGCTATTCCTTTATCAGACCCGGAATGGCTGGGCAAAAAAGTAGGCCGGGCAAAAGATCTGGCCTATACTACCCGGAAAAAACTTCAAATTGCTTCCAGGGATGCTCTGGAAGCCGCCATCCACTCCAAAAATTTTTACCTCCAGGTGGTTGAAAATCTCAGAGGTTACACCCAGGTGTTGGAAAATATTGAAAAAATATACCTGACTACCAATGCCAGACTCATTGTGATTGCCACCCATATGCATGCAGGAGACGGCAATGTCCATGTCAATATTCCTGTTTTGTCCAATGACCGGGAAATGATGCAGCGGGCCAACGGGGTAGCTGATAAAATAATGGAAAAAGCTGTGACCTTAAATGGGGTTGTTTCCGGGGAACATGGAATAGGAGTTACCAAGTTCAAGTATCTGGACAAAGAAGTTGTTGCCGAATTTAATGACTATAGAAATAGTATTGATCCCACAGGTCTCATGAATCCGGGTAAACTAATAGAAAAAGATATCATAACCAAGGTATTTACCCCCTCTTTTAATCTGCTGGAACTTGAAGCCAGAATTTTAAAACATGGATCATTATCCCATCTTGCCTTAAATATTGCCAATTGTGTCAGGTGCGGCAAGTGCAAGGCCAAGTGTCCGGTATTTTATCCAGCACAAAATATGTTTTTCCATCCGAGAAATAAAAATCTGGCCCTGGGAGCTCTAATTGAAGCACTGCTCTACATTACCCAGCGGACCCAGTCAACCGGGTTTAAAGTACTTAAAAACCTGGAAGAAATTGCAGACCATTGCACCATTTGCCATCGTTGTCTGAAACAATGTCCGGTGAACATCGATTCAGGAAATATTGCCATCGAAGAGCGAACGATCCTGAAAAACATGAAATTTAAACATACCCCCCTGTCCACAAAAATGACTTTGAAATATTTGGCCAATAAAAATGAGCCCATGAACAAGGTGTTAAGAACCACACTTTTAGGTGCCGGTGGATTTTTTCAAAGACAGGGTGTAGGATTGGTCTCCCCTTTTTCATTTATTAAACCCTTAAGGGAAACCAGAATATTTCAACTCTTACAAACCCCTGTATCAAAACCTGGAATTCATACCCTGAGATCCTTTCTGCCCAAGGCCAATAAAAATCAGGCTATTTTATTGGAGCCCCCAAAAAAAGCCACATCAACGGTTTTTTATTTCCCGGGCTGCGGCAGTGAAAGAATGTTTTCAAAGATATCCATGGCAACCCTTTTCCTGCTATTGTCAAACGGTCACAGGGTGATCCTGCCACCGCCCTATTTGTGTTGTGGATACCCCCTGAAGGTTAATGCCCACAAAAAAGGGTTTGATAGGATTTTTCTTGAGAATATCATCATTTTGACCCAGATCAGGGATATGTTTCATGATCTTAAATTTGATGCCTGTATCGTATCCTGTGGTACCTGCATGGAATCATTGAACGAACTTGGAGCACCATCGGTATTTGACTGTGATATCAAAGATATTTCAGGCTATATTCTGGAAAACAATCCAAATATTTCATCTGATAATTTTTATTTTTATCATACTCCCTGCCATGATTCACTCAAAGAATCTGCCCCATTACGTCTTTCCCACCAGGGAATAAAGGTCCAAAGTATTCCCTATTGTTGTTCCGAAGCAGGAACTCTTGCTATTTCGCGACCGGACATCAGCCATGCCATGTTCTTGAGGAAACAAAACACCATTGATGGGCCCCAATTGGAATCGAAACCGGAATCGGATAAAAAAAGAAAAATACTGACCAATTGCCCTTCATGTATCCAGGGTCTTGGCAGACAGTCAAAACTTATACCTGTTCATCTGGCAGAAGAGTTAGCCTATCTTACAGCAGGGAAAAATTGGACCCAAACTTTTAAAGAACTGGTAAAAGACTGCGAAGTTATAACTTTTTAATCATGAATCTCTTACTTTTAGAAAAAAAAGATTTTATCGGGCCAGGGAAAGCCCTGGTCTTCGGCCGCAGGTTTGAACATATTAAAAAGGTTTTAAAAGCCAAAAACGGTACAAACCTGTCCTGTGGTTTAATCGATGGGAAAATGGGCAAAGCCAGGATAACCTCTTTTTACACAGATTCCCTTGAACTGGAAGTAAATCTGAATTTAGATACTCCCAAACCCCTTCCCCTGACCCTTGTTTTGGCACTGCCCCGTCCCAAGATGCTCAAGCGGATCATGGAAAGTGTCACAAGTTTAGGCGTAAAAGAAATATATCTGGTTAATTCCTGGCGGGTTGAAAAAAGTTTTTGGCAAAGTCCGGTTCTGGAGATGGAAAGTCTTGAAAAATATTTTCGTCTGGGGTTGGAGCAGGGCAAAGATACCATAATGCCCCAAATTTATCAAAAACGCTTTTTTTCTAAATTTGTAAAAGAGGAGTTGCCGATCATAGGCAAAGATAGTCTTTGCATCTTAGCCCATCCAAAGACTTCAAATATTTGCCCAAATAGTGTAAATAGAAAGACCACTTTGGTGATAGGACCTGAAGGCGGATTCATTGAGTTTGAAATTAAGGCATTGGAAGAAGCCGGATTTGAAACCTTCAGTATTGGAGAACGAATTTTAAAAGTAGAAACAGCAACCACCTATTTAATTTCACGGTTGTTTACATAAAATCAAGGATCAAAAATGGACAAAAAAACACAGAAAGAAAGACAAAAGGCCTTTGAGAGCTTACCTCCTGCAATTTTAGAATGCCTTTCCCCCGAAGAAAAACAACTTTTTTTAACCGCGGACCAGTGGCCGGAAGAACTTTTTCAAAAACTAAATGAATTCATTATCAAAGAATAAAACAGATTTTTTTATCCGTCTTCTTCATTGACAGACCAGAGCAAAATCCTTAATATATAAGGATATATAACCCTTTGGATGAGGAATATACTGTGTCAAAAAAAGACCAAAAACTTGACCTGGAACGATATGCAAAATACGCCCAGATCCTGGAAAAGACTAAGTGGGCAAATGAATTTTCCTGGGATCATATCCGTAAAATTTGTCAGTATATCGAACCTGTCAAAGCCAAAAAGGTGCGGTTGTTTTTAAAGAAGGAGATCCTGAAAAAAGCCTTGGTATTATTGTGAAGGGTTCCATCAATATTATCAAGGAACAAAACTGTGTGGCCACCTTGAAAAGCTCCCAGACCTTTGGAGAAATGGCCCTCATCGATGGTGAACCAAGATCTGCCACCGGTATTGCCGCAGAAGAGACCATTATCTTTTTCATAGGAGAAAACGCCCTGATCAAATTATCCGAAGACAACCCCAAACTAGGGGTTCAATTATTGTGGAAGATTTCCAAACTTATCAGCCAGAGACTTCGCCATACAACCGGTATGTTAGTGGATTATATGGGATAAGAAAAATATTTTTACCACAAAAATTCGGATCAACATCAATATGACAGATATCCACAAATTTTAGAGAAATAAAAATTAGTTATTTTATGCTAATAAACGATAAAATAGTTAATAATTACATTAAGGAGAAGCAATTGACAACCATTCCAAGCACTGAGTTTAAGGATCTTTCATTGGTAAGGCAGGGCAAAGTAAGGGATATTTTTGATACCAAAGATTCCCTCTTAATGGTCACCACAGACCGTTTGTCGGCCTTTGATGTGGTGCTTCCAGATATCATCCCGGACAAGGGAAAAGTATTGAATCAGATTTCCGTTTTCTGGTTTAAACTAATGGAAGATATTGTAAAAAATCATATTATTACAACAAATGTAGATGAATATCCCGAAGAGTTTAAAAAACACAAAGCGGCTTTAAACAAACGCAGTATGCTGGTTAAAAAAGCCCAGCCTTTAGAGGTGGAATGTATTGTACGAGGATATATCAGTGGTTCTGGATGGAACTCCTATCAAAAAGAAGGCCATGTTTGCGGCATCCCCCTTGCCAAGGGACTCAGGGAATCAGAAAAACTGGATACTCCGCTTTTTACTCCTTCCAGCAAGGCCGAAATTGGGGACCATGATGTTAATATCAGCTTTGAAGAAACCATCCATATTCTGGGCAAAAAAAATGCAGAAAAAGTACGGGATTTGAGCCTTGAAATTTACAATAAAGGGGCTCAGATTGCCCTTGAAAAAGGAATTATTATTGCCGATACTAAATTTGAGTTCGGTATGTTAGACGATGAGATCATCCTTATTGATGAGGTTTTAACCCCGGATTCATCCAGGTTTTGGCCCCTGAATGATTATGAGCCCGGAAGAGGGCAAAAAAGTTTTGATAAACAAAGCGTCAGGGACTGGCTGACCGATTCCGGATGGGATAAGAAACATCCAGGACCAAAGCTGCCCCATGAAATTATTGAAAATACCGCTAATACCTATAAAGAAATTTATACCCGCCTGACGGGTGAACATGTCTGATTCATCCGATGAAATCCAGATTGCCCATATTCCGTTGGATAAAATCGATCTGGCCGATGCACGGTATCAAATTTCCGGGAAAGACGAAGATATTACGGCCCTGGCCTTGTCCATCAAAGAGACAGGCCTCACAAGCCTACCCTTTGTCAAGGTCATGGGCGATTTCTATATTGTGGTCACGGGTTTTAAAAGGCTGAAAGCCCTTGTTCACAACAATTATGCCGGCAAAGTTGTATGTCAAACCATCTCCCGGGCCCCGGAAGTTGATTGTGCGGTCCGGGCCGTCTGTGATAATGCTTTCCAGCGGGAGTTGACCCCGGCGCAACTTATTAAAAGTATTCTGCTCTTAAGTCAATTCATGGAACCCGATCTTATGGCGAGTAGATCCTTGGGTATTTTTAATACCCGGTTGAATGCAGTATATATCAAAGATCTGCAAGCCATAGGAAACTTGCCCCAACAGGTGTTTGAACTATTGGATGACAACAGGCTTTGCCTTAAATCCGCCAGGAAGATATCAAGGATCACACCAGATCTTGCCGATTGTTTTATAGGTATTTTTTCAGCTATAAAAACATCTTCCAGCAAGCAGATGGAGATCATAAAAAACTTTTTAGAAATTGCAGCAAGGGAAGACATAAATCCCAGGGACCTATATCTGGAAAAACCTATCCGGGAAATACTCTTCCATGACAGCAAAGACCTTGGGCTCAAGGGCAATCTTTTACGAAATTATCTTATGGAAAGACGCTTTCCCTCTCTTTCAAAAAAACGCCGGGATATCCGGCAAAAAATCAATTCCCTGAAGCTGGGATCCGGTATCAAATTAACGGTACCGGAAAATTTTGAAGGTACGACCTATTGTCTTTGTTTGGATTTTAAAACAAAGGTTGAATTTACAGACAAGGTGGCGTCCCTCAACGGAGTATCGACCAATCCGGTCTTGGAGGATATCCTTAAAAGATGAAGATCACTAAGCTTTTCATGGATACCGATCTGCCTTTGGATGATGAAATCCAGTACCTGACCTCAAAGTTGAAACTTACCCCTGAAATGGTTCCGGATTCACAGCCGGTTTATGATTCTATTAATTTAGCAAAGGATCCAATTTCCGAGGCAAAATCAATTTTGTATATCACCCGGAATAGGGGAGCTATTATCAAGGAATGTCCGGGCACAAGCCATTATACCTGTTGTGATTATACTATTTTGCATACTGGTACTTTTTGCACCATGGATTGTTCCTATTGTATTCTCCAGGCTTATTTTCATCCCCCGGTTCTCCAATATTTTGCAGGATTTGATAATTTTATCCCCCCCCTTGACCATATTTTTTCCCAAAATAAGATTTACCGTGTCGGCACAGGCGAATACACCGATTCCCTGATCTGGGAAAAAATCAGCCAGGGCCCCAGATTTTTAGTGGAAAAGTTTGCAAAACAATCCAACAGCCTTTTGGAGTTAAAAACCAAGACCACTAATGTGGATTCCCTCCTTGATCTGGACCACAATGGTAAAACTGTATTGGCTTGGTCGGTAAATACTCCTGAGATCATACATTCCGAAGAAAAGGGCACTGCCGCCCTGACATCCAGACTTGAAACCGCTAAACTATGTGAGGCAAAAGGGTATAAACTGGCTTTTCATTTTGACCCCATGGTCATTTATGAAGGATGTGAAGATGCCTATAAAAAAGTTGTTCATTCCATATTTTCCCATGTCAGTCCGGACAATATTGTCTGGATCAGCATAGGCTCTTTCAGGTTTATGCCCCAGCTCAAATCCACCATTGAAAAACGCTTTCCCTCTTCCACCATCCCCTATGGGGAATTTATTCTTGGGCTTGATAATAAAATGCGTTATTTCAAGCCGTTGAGAATCCACCTCTATAAGACACTTATTGATACTATCCGGGAATATGCCCCCCATATTTTAGTCTATTTTTGTATGGAAGATGAAGAGGTATGGGAAAAATCCATGGGGTTTTTCCCGCAAAAAGAGGGAGAACTGGGTCATTTACTGGATAAAAGCGCTGCTGCACACTGTAAATTGATTTACTAAATCAATAATCAGAAATAATAGGTAATATTGAACAAATAGTTATAGAATTGCCTTTGACGGAATCTCCTCCATTGCTCTGCTACCGGATGCAGTGGAGGAGGCCAGCAAAATCCTATTCAAGGGATTTAATAAAAAAGCCAATTATATTAAGAGCACCATTAAATATTTGTTCCAGGATTACAATGATCGAAAGCATTCTGCAACATATACCAGCTGATCCTGGGCTCTAATTCCAACCTCTATTTAGTTAAACTTCAAAAATAACTTTATGGCGTTCTTAAACTCTTCATCAGTAAACGGTTTATAAAGGATTTTATTGATACCGGTTTTAGCAAAAATAGAATCATCTTGACCCATGCCTTCAACTTTTTCATCTTTAAAATTGCTTTGAGTCGTAATCATAAGAATGGGCACATTCTTATGATCATATTTTTTACGAACCACACGGCTCAGTTCAAGACCATTGATTTTTGGCATATTCAAGTCTGTAATGATGAGATTCGGTCTTTTATTCAAAATCTCAGGCAAGGCCTCTTCTGGTTTATCAAATGTTATTGGCCTAAAGCCAATGGCTGTCAATTTGTTTGTCAGAAGTTTGAGTATCATTTTTGAATCATCAATTACGATAATACGAGCCTGATTATCAATAGCGTTTACCTTTTTTGAAGATTTTTTGGAAACCTTCTTTATAAACTCTTTTTGACCTATACTGGACATATGCCTTAAGAAAGTTCTCTTTGTTTCAAGATCGGCTTTTCCAGTAACATGGTCATGGGCAATCTTTAAAAATTCATCTTCCTTCACAAGATATTCGTATAAATTGGCTGCATCAGAATCTATCAGGGTGGCAACTAAGAGCCTTGACTTTATGCTACCTTTTCGTATTTCATTCCGAAGCCCTGCCACCATGGCAATTGAAAGATTCTTGTTTACAGCTCTTGCCGCACTCATTCTAACTGTTTCCACAGGGTCCTTTAGTCCTTTAACAAGACTGATTAATGTATCTGGAGAATGGATACGTTCCAGTGCCTCATAAGCGGCCTGGCGGATATTTGCATTTTTCGGTTGAGTATTGACAATATCAAGAATCGGGATGACCGCAGAAGGATCTGCTATATACCCTAAAATGGTAATAATATGAATAAGGCGGTCCTCATCTGTATTCTGTAATGATTTGGTGAGAATCGGAACAGATTTTTCGCCCAGTTTCAATAACTGGTCAATGGCAGTATCCCGGACGATCGTATCACTGGAACCTAAAAGATTGGCCAAAATGTCAATGGCATATAAATCCTGGATATTAGCAAGTGCCTCTATTGTCACGATATTAGTCTGGTCATCATCTCCTATAAAACCCATCAGCTGGTCAACCGCATCTGTAATTCCGGATTTTGAGATAGCGAAAACAGCCGCTTTTTGAATATCTCTATCCGGTACTTTAGCCATATCTGCAATTGTGGGCAATGCATCCAATACTCTTAGTTTCCCCAACGCATTTATAGCTTCAATTATAATATCTTTATCATTTTCTTCAGTAATAATTTTCTGAAGTTCTGAGGCTACTTCGGTCAGAAATAATTCACCGACAGCTTTGATAAACAACAGCCGGACTCCTTTATCGCCCTCATTGATAAATTTTACAGTAAGTTCAGTGTTATTGTATGCTTTATCGAGAATAAGCAAATAAAGGGCGTCCTGGATTCCAGAATCTGATATATCTGCATTTACTAAATATTCAAGTATGGGAAAAACAACCATTTCAGGCCCATTGATAAGCTCTAACATAGTTTTTTTCTGAACACTAACATCTGCATCAGAATTGAAAACAAACTGAAGTAATGCTTTTGCCTTTACAACATCTTTTTCCTTTAAACAAAATGATAGCTCCTGAAAAAAATCTTCTTTATTAATTTTAGACATATTGTTACTTTTTAATAACCTTTTATGTTGTTAGAAAATTTATTTTAATATCATTTTTTGATCAGTAAATTCGTATCACCATAAATGAATTTCGTCTCATGGGTAAGGCAGATGTCTTATCGACTCATTTTTTTATATTTTTACCTTAAGAAATATATTGGTAAAGTATAACATTAAATTGGAATGCTGAACAATATATATAAACAACGGTGTGCTTTTAGTTAACTGACACAAAATTTTAAACGTCCTCGCGTTTTGGGCAAAAAATCTCTCATAAAAAAAAACGAGGCCAAAGTAAGAATAGTTGCTTACTCTGGCCTCGTCATTATTTTTTTAATCTATCTAAGCTTCTTTTGCTGCATTGACCTTTTCTATTATCTTCCTGGAAAGATCCACCGGAACTTCATCATAATGCTCAAATTCCATGGTAAAAGTTCCCCGCCCGCCGGTCATGGAACTTAAATCAGGTGCATACCTGAGTATTTCCGACATGGGAACAAGGGCATTGATGATCTGTTTTGCATCTTCGGAATCCATACCCAACACCCGACCACGTCTGGAATTCATATCCCCCATGATGTCCCCTGTGGCATCTTCAGGTACTTTGACAGAAATTTTCATTATGGGTTCCAGCAAAACAGGCCTGGCATCTTTGGCCGCACTTTTAAAAGCAATGGAACCTGCTGTTTTAAACGCCATTTCAGAAGAGTCAACGGAATGATATGAACCATAATCCACGGTGACCCTGAAGTCCACACAGGGGAACCCGGCCAGGATACCGTTTTTTGAACTTTCTCTTACTCCGGCTTCCACCGCCGGAATATAATTTTTAGGAATGACACCACCCACAATTTTATCAACAAATTCAAATCCGCTTCCCTTGGTAAGAGGTTCTAAAACAATCCAGCAATCACCAAACTGACCATGGCCACCGGATTGTTTTTTATGTTTACCCTGGACACGAATTTTTTTCTTGAAGGTTTCCCTATAGGCCACGGTGGGTGTTGCGATCTCCATGGCCACATTAAATTTCCTTAAAATTTTATCTGCTGTGGTTTCAATGTGAACCAATCCCCGACCGGAAAGAATGGTCTGTTTGGTCTCTTCTTCCCGTTTAAGTTGAAGTCCAGTATCCTCTTCTAAGATCTTACGGATTGCTTCATGAATTTTATCTTCATCATTTTTGGATTTCGGAGAAATAGCAAAGGAAATAACCGGGGGCATGGGAGCTGGAGCTGGAATTTGAATCTCTTTGCCTCCTGTTAGAGTATCGCCTGTCAAGGTATCCTTAAGTTTGGCAACCGCCACAATGGAACCAGGAAGAGCTGAGGTAATCGATTTTTGTTCTTTACCGGCAATTTCCAATAATTGGGAAAACCGTTCCTTGGAATCCTTGGTTACATTAAAAATATTACCCTCTTTGCCCAGGGTTCCTGCAATTACCCGGAAAAGAGAAAGTCTTCCTGCATAAGGATCAACGATGGTGGCAAAAACAAATCCGCAAAATTCTGCTGTAGGATCCGGTGAAACTACAACTTTCTCACCATTTGCGTCCAAGGCAGTCCAATCACCCCGGTCCAGAGGAGAGGGCATGAAATCATTGATAAAATCAAAGACTGTATCGATACCAATCATTTTAGTGGCAGAGGTGCAGATGGCCGGATAGAACTGTGCATCCAGAACACCCTGGCGGAAAGTAACCTTGAGTTCCTCTTCGCAAATTTCTTCACCTTCCAGATATTTTTCAAGAAGATCATCATCAAGTTCAGCAATATTCTCGATAAATTCTTCCTTTGCCAATGCCATCTCTTCGGCCATATCAACAGGAATATCAATCCGTTTGGCTTTACCCTTATCATCATATTCATAGGCCTGTCCGGAAACAAGATTGACGATCCCTTTAAAATCATCTTCCCGGCCAATGGGATAACAGATGGGGACTATTTTTTTCTTAAGAGCTGATTTACAGGCGGTAATACAGGTATCAAAATCGGATCTTTCCCTATCCAGTTTATTGACAATCACCAAGGCTGGTAAATTATATTCAAGAGCACAGGCAGCTGCTTCTTCAGTCATTGCCGAAGGACCGCCAACACCGTCGATGACAAAGGCCATGGAGTCGGCAACGGGAAAACAGGTTTTAGCAGCGGAAAAGAAATTCTGATCACCAGGGGTATCCATCAAGGTAATTGTATGCTTGTTGTGGGTATATTTAATAAAAGATGTATTGATACTCTGCTGTTTTTTGGTTTCTTCAGGTTGGAAATCCATAACAGTATTGCCTTCTTCAACCGATCCAAGGCGATTGGTAACCCCAGCTTCAAATAGCATAGCTTCAGCAAGAGTAGTCTTGCCGGCACCTCCATGACCCGCCAGAGCCACATTTCTCATGGTTTTGATATCTTCGCTCATTACTGCTCCTTTAAATAATTAATAATATTCAAATAATAGTGTCCTTTACTTTTGCAGTAAACGTAAGGGATATAATATACTCTTCGTTCCCTTTAGGGCCCAGAATAGGGGAGGGTACCACATCATTAACCTTGTATCCCCTGGTTTTGAAAAAAGCCTGAATCTGCCGAACCACCTTTTTTCTGATTTCCGGATCCTTTATAACACCACCTTTGCCGACATTTTCTTTTCCTGCTTCAAATTGGGGTTTAATCAGTGCCAAAACCCCGGTACCTTCCCGCATAAATTTTTCAGCTGCGGGAATAACTGTTTTTAATGAGATAAAAGAGGTATCTGCCACCACCATATCCACTTTTTCATTTATTATCCCATAGACCAGATGTCGGATATTACTCCGTTCAATTACCACCACCCGGTCGTCCTGCCTTAATTTCCAGTCCAGTTGCCCATATCCCACATCCACGGCATAGACTTTTTTTGCTCCGAACTGTAGCAAACAGTCGGTAAATCCACCGGTGGATGCTCCTATATCCAGACAGATAAGATTTTTCACACATATGGGAAAACTTTTCAAGGCTTTTTCAAGTTTAAGCCCCCCCCGACTGACATAGGGGTTATCATCCTGCTTGACTATGATGGATGAAAGGGGATCCACCAGAGACCCCGGTTTATCAACAACACTATCATTTACCAATACCTTACCGGCCATGATCATGGCTTTTGCCCTATGTCTGGAAGGGATCAACTCCTTTTCAACCAGGATCAGATCCAGCCTTTTTTTAAGCGTTTTTTTTGATGTCATCTGGGCCAAACCCTGTTAAATCCGATTCTGTTAAATCTAAACCTGCTGCAATAATAGCAGCAGCATCTATCCCATAGTCTCTTTTTAAAAGTTTTTGGGGACCATGCTCCACAAATTTATTATCAATACCTATTCGTTTAAATTCAAGGTTTGTTATGCCGTTGTCGGCATACATCTCCAAAATAGCCGATCCAAATCCACCAGCCAGCACATGTTCCTCCACGGTGATAATTTTTTTAATCCGCCTTGCTTTTTCCAGAAAAAGTGCAGAATCAAGGGGTTTTACGAATCGAGCATTTATTACCGTGGCAAAAATTTTCTTTTGAGCCAATTGCTTTGCCGCAGTAACCGCCTCAAAAACAGACTGTCCAATGGCAATGATCAACAGATCAGCTCCTTCTCGTACCACTTGGGCATGGCCAATTTCAAGGGGTTTAACATTTTCCTGGATTTTAACGCCTGCCCCCTTGCCCCTGGGATATCTCAGGGCAATGGGCCCATCGTGATTAATGGCGGTCAGAAGCATCCTGGCCAGTTCGTTCTCATCCATGGGCGACATAATAGTCATATTGGGCATACTTCTTAAATATGAAAAATCAAACAATCCGTGGTGGGTGGGTCCATCTTCTCCTACAATCCCCCCCCGATCAATGGCAAAAACAACAGGATGGGCATCAATACACACATCATGGAGAATTTGATCATAGGCCCGTTGGAGAAAAGTAGAATATATGGCCACCACAGGTTTTGCCCCCTTGGAAGCAAGACCTGCAGAAAAAGTGACTGCATGCTGTTCGGCAATGCCCACATCGATAAACCGGTCCTCATATTGTTTTGAAAATTCAATTAACCCGGTTCCTTCCGGCATGGCAGCTGTAACAGCTACAATTTTCTTATTGGTTTTAGCAAATTTGACCATATGAGATCCAAAAACCTGGGTATAAGAGGGCACAGGTTCAGATTTTTTATTGCTTTTACCCGTATCGATGGCAAATGATCCCACTCCATGAAAATAGACTGGATTTTTTTCCGCAGGTGGATATCCTTTTCCCTTGACGGTTGTCACATGGAGAAGTACCGGAGAATCCGGATTTTTAATATTGGTCAAAATATCAATTAAATGATCCAGATTATGACCATCAATGGGACCAAAATAATCAAAGTTAAAGGCTTCAAACAACATACCAGGGGTTACAAAAGCTTTAAAAGATTCCTCCGATCGTTTGGCAATATGATACATATCCTCCCCGATCCTAGGAAGAGATTTCAAAAACACACCAAATCGATTTCGCATGTTCTGAAGATACTTAGCAGAGAAAGTACGACTCAAATAAGAGGACAGGGCACCCACATTGGGAGAAATAGACATATCGTTGTCATTTAAGATCACAATAAGTTTTCGTTTCAGATCCCCTGCCTGATTCAAACCTTCATAGGCTAAACCTGCCGTCAAAGATCCGTCTCCAATAACAGAAATCACATCTGAATCATCCCGGTTCAATCCCTTGGCATAACAGATCCCAAGTCCTGCGGAAATGGATGTGGAAGAATGCCCCACAGTAAACCCGTCATAGGGACTTTCCTTCATTTTTGCAAATCCGGAGATTCCCTTATATTGGCGCAGGGTATCAAACTTATGATTTCTTCCGGTAAGAATTTTATGGGCATAGGACTGATGTCCCACATCCCAGATCAGGGTGTCCCCAGGAAGATCAAACACATAATGAATAGCTATAGTGAGTTCAACAGCTCCCAGGCTGGAGGCCAGGTGTCCTCCATTTTTGGAAACCACATCAATCATTTTGTTTCGGATTTGGGCTGCCAGCAGAGGCAACTCATTACGTGATAATTTTTTAATATCACTGGAAGTATGTATTTGTTCAAGCAGACTCAATATATCTAACCCTTTTTTGTTTTAAGCTTTTTTTGGCAGATCTTTGCATCGATCTGCTTTAACAATCCCGGTCGACAATATAATGGGCGATGGCCCGTAAAGGGTCAGCTTTTTTATCAAACCCTTCAATGGAACTCAACGCAGTTTCAACCAATTGCCTTGCATAGGCCTTAGATTCCCCAAGACCCAAGATAGCTGGAAAGGTCATTTTGTCATGCAAGACATCGGAACCTATCGCTTTTCCCATGATTTGGGGGTCTCCTTCCACATTTAAAATATCATCCATTACCTGGAAGGCAAGGCCGATATTATCGGCATATTCCCCAAGGCAAGTCAGCATCTGTGAATCGGCCCCTACGCTCAAGGCACCTGCTTCCACACTGACATATATCATTCTGCCGGTTTTCAAGCCATGTATTTTTTTTAAGTGCTCTAAAAGAATTTTTTTATTCCCGATATTTTTTTTCGTGTCTTTTTGCATGGAAGATTGGGATTGCATGTCTATCATCTGTCCCTCCACCATGCCATTGATGCCGGCAGCATCGCAAATTCTAACCACAAGTTCAAAAAGAATTTTTTTATCCGGATAAAATTCAAACAAAGAGGCAGGTTGGGTTAATACCTGAAAGGCATGGGTTAAAAGACCGTCCCCTGCTAAAATAGCCGTGGCCTCGGAAAATTTTTTATGGCAGGTGGCAACTCCTCTTCTCATATCGTCATCATCAAGAGCCGGCAAGTCATCATGGATTAAAGAATAGGTATGGATCATCTCAATGGCGCAACAGGCGGGCAGGGCAATAAGGGGATTGCCTCCACAAGCTTTGGCAGCAGCCAGCCCCAGAACAGGCCGAAGACGTTTTCCACCGGCCATAAGAGAATGGGCCATGGCCTGAATTAATTCACGATTTTGATCAAACCGGCTGAGTATCTTTACAAGACAGGTCTCTATAAGAACTTTATTCTCTTTTAAATATGTGGACAAATTAAAGGAAAGATCATTCATTGTCAAAGGGTTCTTCCTTCAAGGAGCCGTCACTGCCTAAAACTAACTGACTTATTTTTTTTTCAGTTTGATCGAGAATATCCAGACAATATTTAGAATGATTAATACCTGCCTCATATTTTTTTACTGCCTGTTCAAGGCTCAGATCTCCAGATTCCATTTCTCTTACTATCTCTTCAAGCTGTTTTAAGGCAGTTTCAAATGTTTTTTTAGCCATTTATTTTTCCTCCACCCGGGTAACCAGGCGTCCTTTAGATAAAACTATTTCGATTTTGTCGTCCAGGGCTGCATCCTTGGCATCCAAGAGTATTTTTTTTCCCGGCAGGATCCTGGCTATACTATAACCGCGATCCAGAATGGATTTAGGATTTAGAACATCAAGTTTTGCATCCATCTCCAGAATTTTTGTTTTACAGGCTGAAAGGCGCCTATCCATCCCAAGTCCCAGGGCAGCGGTTAATCTGCTCACACAATTTCGGTGCTCCCGGATTTTGTCCAGGGGTGTTTTCCCCTCCAGAATCTTTTGCAGCAAAAAAACTCTTTCTTTATTGTGCAAAACCCTGGTTTCAAGATTTCGTTTTATCCTAGCATCATAGTTTTTTATTCGAATCTTAAAATCATCCAATATTCGATCAGGATTTTTAAGCCGGGAGTTAAGGTCATCCAGTTTCTGGTGGAAAAAATCCGTTTTCCGGTTCATGACATGGGTACAAGAGACCTTAAGCCGGTTAATTTGTTGAATTAATGCATTTTTATCCGGAAGGGCAAGTTCTGCCGCAGCCGATGGAGTAGGGGCCCTGAGATCAGCAACAAAATCGGCTATGGTAAAATCGGTTTCATGACCAATTCCTGTTATTACAGGAGTTGTGGATTTAAATATTGCCCTGGCCACTTTTTCACAATTAAAAGCACAAAGATCTTCAATGGAACCGCCACCCCGGGCAAGGATAATAAGATCAACATGTTTTGAAATCAGATTTACAGCTTGAATGGCATCGACAATCTGAACTATGGCAGCTTCCCCCTGAACCTGCACAGGCACAATTTTAAGATGGCAACCGGCAAACCGCCGTTTTGCCACCTGTATGATATCACGGACAGCCGCAGATGTTCCCGAAGTGATCACAAAAATTGTTGAGGGTAAAAATGGGATCTTTTTTTTATGGGAGTCTTCAAAAAGGCCCTGGGATAACAACTTTTTCTTTAATTGTTCAAAGGCCACCTGCAAAGAACCTGCACCTTCGGGCTCCAGATGTTCAAAAATCAATTGATAGGCTCCCCGGGGTTCATACAGAGAAATCCTGGCAAGCCCTATAATTTTCATGCCCGATTCCAGGGTAAACTTCAGGCCTCGTTTCTGATTTTTAAACATGACACAGGAGATGACAGCGTTTGCATCTTTCAAAGAAAAATAGGAATGACCAGAAGCTGGCACGGCATAATTGGAAATTTCCCCGGTAATCCACAAAAAATTAAACCGCTCCTCAAGAAAAAATTTAATTTTCTTTGTCAGGGTCGAAACCGTGTACATATGTCCATTATCTTTTTCTATTATTGTCTCCACTTATCTGATACCCATACAATGCAAAATCTCATTTTATAAAACAATGACATGGTTTTAACAATACTAATCTTAAATTCTTTTTTAAAAAGCTAAAAGAAAACCCTGTCCATACTAGGTCTGATAATATATATTATGTTAACTTTTATCTTTTGCACTATTTTACACTACAGGGCTTCTTTCGAAAAATAAACCCTTAACCAAATTGTAACTTGAAATATCCCCTCTCCGTCTTATATTAATTATTTAATTGAATTTAACTTTTTTGGAGGAATTTATGAACCAAACCTTTTCAAACTCACAACCCAATGCACTGACAAAAGTTAATTCTTTTATCAGAAGTGTTTATAATTGGATGGCCGTCGGCCTTGGATTGACCGCCATCGTTGCATATTACGTATCCAACAATGAAGCGATAAGGCAATTGGTTTTCGGTAACTCCATGGTGTTTTTCGGACTCATCATCGTGGAATTGGGGTTTGTATTTTATTTGAGCGCAAGGATACAAAAAATTCAAGCCTCCACGGCAACCGCACTCTTTGTGGCCTACGCCGCATTAAACGGGGTTACCATGGCCTTTATATTTCTTGCTTACACAGCCTCATCCATTGTTTCCACCTTTGTGGTCTGTTCGGTTACCTTTCTTGCATGCAGTATCTACGGCATGGTTACCAAACGTGACCTGACATCCATGGGCGGATTTTTAACCATGGGGCTTATTGGAATCATCATCGCCTCGGTGATCAATATGTTTGTAAAAAGCTCTGGAATGTCCATACTTATCTCCTATGTCGGCGTTCTGGTGTTTGTGGGCCTGACTGCCTATGATACCCAGAAATTGAAAACAATGGCGGCCTCCCTGCCGGATACAGCCTCTGGAGCTATGGTGCGCAAAGGCGCTATCATGGGAGCTCTGGCATTGTATCTTGATTTCATCAACCTGTTTTTAATGCTGCTGCGCATCCTGGGTGGTAACCGGAATTAAAGTTTCAAAAATAAATATTTAAAATAAAAAAAAGGTGTTGTCCCGATCAGGGCAACACCTTTTTTTATATGCTAACCTAAAACCTGTGCCTGGATGAAAACTTGCCCATACAAGCACTACTTAGATATTTTCTTTTATTACCTTGCAGATCTCTTCACAAAAACCTCGAGTTTGATTCTTATCAGGACCTTCCACCATAACCCTGAGTAATGGTTGAGTTCCTGAATATCGAATCAGCACTCGCCCACTACCTCGCAGTTGATCTTCAATGGCCTGAATGGTTTGGGCAATGGGTGCGATTTTACTAAAATCCGGCCGGGATGCGTCCACCTCTACATTCATCAACACCTGGGGATAAACAACCATGATGGAAGCCAGATCCGACAGACTCCTGCTCGTATCTACCATGACCTCTATAAGTTTTAAGGCGGATAATATTCCGTCTCCTGTGGTGTGATCCTCCAAAAAAAGCATGTGGCCCGAATCTTCTCCGCCCATTACGGCACCGGAACGGTTCATCTCTTCCAACACCTTTCGATCCCCCACATCCGATTTCAAATGGATAATATCAAGGGATTCCAGAGCCTTACTTAATCCGATGTTACTCATAGTTGTAGTTACAAGTATGTTCTTTTTCAAACGATTTTGTTCTTTGGCGAACTTGGCACAGATGGCAAGTATCCTATCTCCTGTTATGGTATTTGCTTTCTCATCAATGGCAATAAGACGATCGGCATCACCGTCAAAGGCAAGACCGATATCTGCTTTTTCCCTTAACACCAGGTCTTCAAGATCCTGGGTATGCTGGGACCCGCAATTATCATTGATATTGACACCGTCGGGCTTATCATGGATGAATTTTACATCAAATAATTTGTCATTGAATACCATATGGCAAATACGAAACGCAGCCCCGTTGGAGGCATCAATAATAATTTTAATACGGGTATCAAGTTTCCTGAATGGAAACTTTCCAAGCAAAAATTTTGAATATCTTTCCAAACCATCTGAAATTATTGATATTTTCCCTGCCCTGCCCCGTGGAACATTTTTATTTTCCAGAATAAGAGATTCAATCTCTTCTTCCTGGACATCGCTGAGTTTTATCCCTCCATGCCTGAAAATTTTTATCCCGTTATCATAATAGGGATTATGGGAAGCCGAGATGGCAATACCGGCTCCTACCCCATCAAAACAGGTAGCTAAATAAGCCACCCCCGGGGTAGGTATCACCCCTGCCAATAATACGTCCATGCCAACCGAGGCAATGCCTGCGGCAAGAGCCGATTCCAGCATATCCCCTGATACCCTGGTGTCTTTTCCAATGACCACAGCCCCATACCCGATCTTTTGTGCAAACAGGCCCACAGCCTGTCCTGTTTTTAATGCTATTTCACAGGTAATAGGGTAAAGGTTTGCCCTGCCCCGGATACCATCTGTACCAAAAAGTTTTCCCATCTAAAATCAATTCCTGTTTCTTATAATACTTAAAATTCATATATAGAGCCAAAATAATATTTTTGGCTCCGGATTTTTTTTATTGTATACACAACTCAAACATTTATACACTGACCAACAAGGGGGTAGTGATTTTTTCTTCTATGCCATAAAGCCACCTGCTACCTGTTTTTACCGTCTGGGAATCAAGATTCTGAATAATAGGGATATAGTGCTTGCCTTTTTTTGCAATTGCAAGTTCAATTGCCTTGACAAGCCGTTCTCCTTCTCCTGACATCTGATCTGAACACCTTTCTTTATTAAAAACATCCACAGCTTTTTTAAGCATCTCATCGGCAACCTCATGCAAACAAATGGCATTGGTTTGTTTGCCCTTGGAACCAGTCAATAAAATTTGCTTTGAAATCACCACTTTTTCATGGAATAGTTTCAATTGCTTTATTCGTTCATCAATACAGTCGGTCAAATTTTTTTGCATTCCCAAAAAGAGTTCTTCTGAAAAAAATTCATGGACAAAAAGGGATCTGATATGATGATACCAGGCATTTAAAGATATTAATCCTGCCAGATACGCAATATTGTTGTTAACAATCCTGTCCACCTGGGAATATACCCCAATCCGCCGTGGAAGGGAAACTTCCTTAAAACTACCCCCCAGAATCATTCGATCATTATTAAGTTCATTTTTTCTAATAATTGATCCCGCAGCCGTGACACACCCATACCCCATGCGAACAGGCCCCACAAGTCCTCCCTGTCCTCCCAAAAAGATGGGTCTTTGGTTGAGCATGACTCCCTTATGAACATTGCCCATCATAGAAGCCGTCGCCTTATCCTGATTAGGGGTATAATTAAAATGGATAAACGAAGACCCCACTTCGGAATGATCTTTCCGACTGGTACCGCCAGCCATGAAGCAATCACAAAAATTAATCAGACTTCCCAGGGTCACAAAGGGAAAAAGAATGGTCTGCTTTAATCCCACAGTATGGGCAGCGTTGGCTTCTTCTTCTAAAATGGTCCCCTTTCTGACATGGCCACCGGACCCAAAGACATTGTTTCCCAGAAAAACTGCATCCTGGAAAAAACCTCCATTAAGTCGGGTATTTTCTCCCACCATGGTATTTTCCAAGGTAACAGGTGCCTCGTATCCGAGCCTGACATTTGGCAAAATCAAAGACCGCTCTCCAATTATTTTACAACCTGCATAAAGAGTAACCCCCTGGCCCGATATCCGATCCAAATTTACATTCTCACCAATATAAACCGACTCCGGATTGGGAATGTTCACCCCTTTTTGACGCAGCAATTCCACTTTTTTATTTTCCATGGCCCCAGTTTTAAATATCTTGGGCATCTATTGTCAAGTGTTTTTAAATTAGAATCATTAATAGAATGAAGAACCTGGCATTTACACCAGAAGATTATAATAAGCATTCAGTAGCTTCCAATGGCGATGTTCATGGTTATAATTAGTGGCTGACCGAAAACCCGTGCTTGGATAAAAGCTTGCCCAGCAGATGGGTGAGTTTTCGTTCAAGCACTAAATAGCTTCCGATGGCGATGTTCATGGCTGATAATCAGGGAGCTAACATTAAGGCCTGTGGCCCCAAGGGCAGACATTAATACAGATACCGCATAAACTGATCTTCTTGCCCAGTTTTTCCCGGGATAACTTTCTGCACATGGCCCGGCATTTGAAAGCATCGTAAAACCGATCTCTATCAATTTGATCATGCCATAACATACCATTGGCAGCCTTGGCGGGGCAACTATCCACACAAAGATTGCACTTGCCGCAACAACTTTTTTGAATTGCCCGGGTACTATCCACATGATTGGTAAGCAAAATGGTGGATAAACGCAGACGGGGACCAAAACACTTGGAAATAAACAAGGCGGTTTTACCAATCCACCCGAGCCCTGCTCTGGTAGCAGCCATTTTATGGGAAACCTGACAGCGCAGGGTATGCTTATAATGGGCATCGGCATCCAGTTGCCTGTCCGTTAATGTCGGACCTATGGAGTGATGGGGAATGCCTGCCTCCGTGAGTTGCAAACAAATTATCTGCAGCAGATCTGTTAATTGCTCATTCAATTGTTGATAGGCATCATAATAGGCAGGAGTTGGACCGTCGATTAATTGATCGATGACCTGATCCGGCAGACGTTGGCCGATGGACAAGGCACTGTTGAACTTTTCCAGTTCAGGAGGTAAGAGATTTACAAGATTTGCAAAACCATAAATATACTTTTGCCGGTCTGAAAGTACCAGGGACGCTATGTATTTAATTTTTTGCATATGCTGCTCCTGGAGCTGCCTATCCATATTCAGCCGTTATCTATCTCATTGTTTATTAATATAGTATCCAATAATAATGTATCAAGGTAGGCAGTGATTTTGATGATTTTATCATCTTCAAATTTGATGAACCAACAGTATTCATTGTTATAATGGTTGGCGTTTTTTGCCTTTCCCTCACCTTGTATTTCAATAATCAATGTATCATCGGTAAAATAAGTGTTTAAAATTTGTAGTCGCCAATTTGGCTGCATAACTGCGCTAAGCCGGTCAAAGGCCTTATTAAAGTATTCTTCCTTATCGGTATATGTCCTTGATAGCATACCACTGCCTTTTACAACCCATAAAAATTTTTCACCAAAGCATTCATCGCAAAGTTTTCTGATTTCGCAATTTTCAATGAGGGTGATAACCTTTTGCTGGATTTTGTTACTAATACCCATAACTTATCTCTTTTGTACTAAATTTTCAGGAAAAATCGCACAAGGCTGTTTGATAGCTCATTTTTCCTAAAGATAGATAGGAAGACGCTTTTTGTCAATAGCAGTAAAAATCCTAAAGCCAGACGGATGCAGGCCAACTATCAAATTTGTTTTAGGGGCTATTAAGAAACAGGTGATGACTTTGATTTTTATGGTTTTTCTTGACAAACCTTCGTTATCTTTGCGACAAAGGAGAGTAGACGATAGATAGAAAAAGGATTCCCTGAAATTGGCAAACCGAATATTTCGTCAAAAATCCCTGGAAACGCTTTCTTCTCCGGAACGCCTTGACCAGGTCATACAGGTGATTAAACCTTTATTGTGGATCGGCCTTCTCGCCTGTTTTCTTCTTATCTCCATTGTAGTTTTCTGGGGGATTAAAGGAGAAATCCAGACCGTTGTTAATGGCCAGGGCATTCTGTTCAAGGAAAATTCCATTTACGATGTGATCTCCCTGGGGACAGGCCAGATCAAAAATATATATATCCAGGTGGACGATAATGTGGCTAAAGGACAGGTGATGGCATTACTTTCCCTGCCCAACCTGGATTATCAACTCAAGGAAGCAAAAGGAGAGTTAGAACACCTTGAAGCGAAAAAAAAAATGATCGGCAAACAAAGTTCTGCCTTGGAGTTCAAAATTTCCCAAATCAGACTCGAGATCAAGAATTTAAAAGAAACCTACAACCGGCAAAGCCGGATCATAAGTCCCCACAAAGGAAAGGTTCTATAGATATTTAAAAACATCGGAGAACTCATTCAACCCGGGGAATCTTTATCCAGTATTGAATCGGACCGGGGAAGAAACAACCCCCTGTCCGTGTTTGCATTTTTTCACCTCAGGGATGGAAAGAAGTTGCGTCATGGGATGAAGATCAAGATTGTCCCGTCCACAATCAAAGTGGAAGAACAGGGGTATATGCTGGGCAGTATCCACCAAATATCCAGATTTCCTGCCTCCCAAAAAGGAATGTTCAGGGTACTCCAAAACCAGATGCTGGTCGCAAGTTTTACTGCACAAGGTCCTCCCATCGCAGTCATCGCCGAGCTTTTGCCCGATCCTGCCGAGCCAAACCGATATCAATGGTCTTCGGGAAAAGGAGCTGATATCACAATGGAAAGCGGCACTCTGTGTACAGTCAGCGTCATTATCAGCAGGCAGGCACCGATTCGCCTCGTACTACCTTAACTGAAATAAAATATACTTGGTATGGGAGGGACACAAAATACAGATGGACAAAGATAAATCAAATATCCTGTGGCGCCACAAACGGATAAAAACCCCCACTGTAATCCAGATGGAGGCATTAGAATGCGGTGCGGCCGCCCTTTGTGTGGTGCTTGGGTATTACGGCAAGTTTGTCCCCCTGGAAAAGCTCAGGGAAGAATGTGGTGTATCCCGGGACGGCAGCAAAGCTGCCAATATTCTCAAGGTCGCAAGAAAATACGGCATGGATGCCAAAGGTTTTCGCAAAGAGCTTGAAGGCCTTAAAACCCTGACCCTTCCCATGATTTTATTCTGGAATTTCAATCATTTTGTGGTTTTAGAAGGGATAAAAAAAGATAGAGTCTTTATCAATGACCCGGCCACAGGACCTATAGTTGTCAATTTTGAAGAACTGGATGATGCCTTTACCGGTGTTGCGCTATCAATTTTTCCCGGCCGGAAATTTAAAAAAGGAGGGCGTGCGCCAGGTATGCTTTGTGCTTTAAAAGGCAGGCTTAGTGGCATAAAAACAGGCCTTTCTTTTGCTGTTTTAGCTAATTTAGCCCTGATTGTTCCGGGACTTGTCATCCCAGTATTTTTAAAAATCTTTGTGGACAATATTCTGGTAGGTCAAAAAACCTATTGGTTAAAACCATTGCTTTTGGGCATGGCCCTTACTCTTATACTCCAGGGCTTTTTAACCTGGCTCAAAGAGACAAGCCTGCTTCGCCAACAGGTAACCCTGGCCGTAACCACTTCGGCCCGTTTTTTTTACCATATTTTACGGCTGCCCTATGTTTTTTTCACCCAACGCTATGCAGGAGAAATAGGTTCCAGAGTACTCATCAATGATCGTGTGGCGGTGTTACTGTCCGGGGATCTTGCCACAACGGTATTGAGTCTTTTAACCATTGCCTTTTATACCTCATTGATGTTTTACTATGATGTGCTGCTTACCGTCATCGGTATTTTAATTGCGAGTCTGAATTTTGCATTTCTTAAATATATTTTCAGGAAAAGAACAGATCTAAACCAGCGGGTACTCCAGGAAAGGGGTAAATTAATGGCTACTGCCATGAATGGTTTAAACCTTATCGAAACCATCAAGGCAACGGGCTCGGAAAGCGATTTTTTTGCCCGATGGTCAGGCTACCAGGCAAAATCACTTAATGCCCAACAGGAACTTTTTTGGTGGACCAATCTTTCAAGTCCTGTCCCCATTATGCTGACCATGCTTAATACCGCCGCCATTCTTGGTTTGGGCTCCATACGGGTCATGGATGGTTATATGACCATGGGTATGCTGGTGGCCTTCCAGAGCCTGATGAACAGTTTCATGGCACCCGTCGGGCAATTGGTAAATCTGGGGTCACGATTTCAAGAGGCAATTGGAGATATGAACCGACTCGACGATGTTCTCTCCTATGAGCAAGACAGACTGTATACTACAAAAGATGGAAACCGCAGCAACCTTAGTGCAAAAGTAAAACTGGCGGGACACCTGGAGTTTAAAAATATCACCTTTGGATACAGTCGACTGGAATCTCCCCTGCTGGAAAATTTCAGTCTCAGTGTGCCACCGGGGGCCAGAGTGGCCCTTGTGGGGGCCTCTGGTTCCGGAAAGTCCACCATTGCCAAGCTTGTGTGCGGCCTATTTCAACCCTGGGAAGGTGAGATCCTTTTTGATGGAATGCCCCGGGATGCATTTGCCCGGGTGGTTATTCTCAATTCTCTTTCCTATGTAGACCAGGATATTTTTCTTTTCAGCGGCACCATTCGTGAAAACCTGACCATGTGGAATACAGCCGCAAGGGATATTGATATGGTAAAGGCCGCAAAAGACGCGGCTATCCATGAAGATATCTCAGTTTTGACAAATGCCTATGATGGTTTAATTTCCGAAGGAGGAAAAAACTTTAGCGGAGGCCAGCGTCAACGACTTGAAATTGCCAGAGCTCTTCTAACCAACCCTTCTATCCTTATTCTGGACGAAGCCACTTCCGCCCTGGACCCGGAAACAGAAAAAAATATTGACGCAGCCCTTCGCCAAAGGGGGTGTACCTGCCTGATTATTGCCCACAGACTTTCCACCATCCGTGACTGTGATGAGATTATCGTGCTGGACAAAGGAAAAGTGGTTCAAAGGGGCAGGCACCAGAAGCTGATAAACCAGGACGGCCAGTATCGAAACTTAATTGAGAGTTAAAAAAATGAGCTCTGAATTGAAAGACATATTCGCAAAGGAAGGAAAAAACTTTGAAATCAGCGGAAATTCGCCGATTTTGCTGACAGGGCAAGACAATGTCTGGTATGTCCTTTCCGGCTGTGTTGACCTGTTTGCCATCCAATTTAAAAACGGCCGAATTTCAAATCCTAAAGACTATTTTTTCAGTGGAAAAACAGGTGATCTGATCTTTGGAATGAATCTTGACGATTACGGCATGGGCCAGGGTTTCCAAGCGGTTGGACACCCTGGAACCTGGATGATAAAACTGAATCTTAAACGGCTCAAAGCACTGGGAGCTGACCCTCTATACAAAAAAGAAATTGTTTTTCTTGTTGACCGTTGGGTAGGGGGACTCATCAAAGGTCTGATCAAAAATATTCTGCCCTGTCCCCGGCCGGATATTCTGCTGGATTCGGGTATCAATCTTTCAGTTGATGGAGATAAGATCGCCTATTCAAATAAAGGAAATCTATGGATACGCTATGTGAATAACAGCGGATTGTTTATCGGCACGGAAGAATTTTCCAATAAAGATATTTTCTTACCCTTAAGTGACAAAGGCTGGATTCTGATGTTCAAAGGATCTGCCATCGAAACTTTTTCTACCTATGATGCGATGGCAGCCGGGCTTGTATGGCAATCCCTTGAACATTTTTATTGCCTCATTTTCAAAATCATATTTCTTAATACCGGTTTAAATTCCGTTGATATTTATAACTTTCTTTCAACAAAGAAAGAGCAGGATAATCGGGCAAAAAAAGATGGTATTATCCATCTATCAACTGTTCTGGATAAAAATAAAAATTACAACCCTTGTGATGAAAAATTTGATGATCTCCTATTGTCTGCATGTTCCATTGTGGGAAAACAGCTTGGAATTTCCATCAAGAAACCCCGACAATCAAATGAAAAAAGCATTCCCAGAAAAATCACCATGGATGCCATCGCCAAAGCCTCTCATTTTAACATACGAAAGGTTACATTGCGGCCCCATTGGTGGCAAAATGACAATGGCCCCCTTGTGGGATTCATGGTTGAAAACAACCGACCGATAACGATTTTGCCCCTTTCAACTTCGACCAATGAAATTATTGATCCCTCCAATGACCACCGGCAAAAAGTGACGGCAAAAATAGCCCAGGGTATTGCTCCCCACGCCTATACATTTTACCGATTTCTTCCGGATCATGCCCTGGGAGGCTTTGATCTTTTAAAATTTGGAATGCGAGGATGTGCAAGAGAACTGAAATGGATACTGTTTCTGGCAGTTATCATAGGCCTTTTGAGCCTGATCACACCCCTGGTCACCAACCTTGTTTTCAGCCAGATTATTCCCAATGCCGAACATAATAGGATTTTGAATATTGTAGGTATCCTGGCAGGTTTTGCCATCACAACCGCCCTTTTTGAACTTACACGGGATATCAGTATCCTGCGGGTGGAAAACAAACTTTATTATTTTATGGAATCAGCCATCTGGGATAGAATTTTAAGACTCCCCATCTCTTTTTTTAAAAAATATGAGGCTGGTGACTTAGCTTTCAGGGGCATGGGTGTGAACACAGCCCGGCAGATGATATCAGGTCCGGTGATCACCACAATGATCGGCAGTATTTTTTCCCTTTTTAATTTCATTTTACTTTTTTACTATAATAAAAACCTTGCCCTTGTCGCCACCGGCCTTATAACCCTTGCAAGCCTCATTATTATTTTTTTTATAAGATTACAACTTCAATATTTCCGGAAACAAACCCGGATCGAAGGAAAAATTTCTGGCCGGCTGCTTCAATTTTTAAATGCCATAACAAAGCTTAGAGTCTCAGGTTCCGAGGACCGAGTTTTCTCCATATGGGCAAAAGATTTCAGCAAAAAAAAGAAAATAAGCTTCAAAGGCGGGATGATTAAAACATTTTTAACAACATTTAACAGCGTATTCGGGTTATTTTCCCTGATGGCCATTTTTTCCTGGCTGATCCTCCAGGAAAAGGGAGCTGGCATGGAAACCGGTGAGTTTTTGGCATTTAATGCGGCTTTTGCAAGCCTGACCGCAGCAGTTATTCAAATGGTCATGTCGTTAAATCTTTTTATAATGGCCGTGCCTTATTTTGAAAGAATCAGACCCATACTCCAACATATACCTGAAACAAGTGCGGATAAGATCGATCCAGGAGAACTCAGTGGAAAAATTGAATTGAACCATATTGGATTCCGCTACGCCCAGGATGGCCCTGCTGTTCTTAAAGATATTTCCATAAATGTGGAACCAAGATCATTTGTGGCCATTGTCGGTCGTTCGGGTTCGGGAAAATCCACCCTTATCCGTTTGCTGCTCGGTTTTGAAAAACCTGAGTCCGGTACTATATATTATGATAACCAGGATCTGGCTGAACTGGATGTGACCCAAGTCCGCCAGAACATGGGTATTGTGATGCAGGGGGGCAATGTAATGGCCGGGGATATTTTCAATAATATTATCGGAAGCCATCCTCTTACTTTGGATGATGCATGGGAAGCCGCTTCAATGGCTGGCCTTGACGAAGATATTAAACAGATGCCCATGGGAATGAATACTGTAATTATGGAAGGTGCATCCACACTTTCCGGGGGACAGCGCCAGCGACTGATCATCGCCCGGGCAATAGTGAATCGACCCCGTATCCTTATTTTTGATGAGGCCACAAGCGCTTTGGATAATAAGACCCAGGCCATTGTCAGCCAGAGCCTTAAAAACCTCAAAACAACCCGCATTATTATCGCCCACAGGCTTTCCACCATCAAGGATGCGGACCAGATCTATGTAATGGACAATGGCCAAATCAAAGAAAGCGGCAGGTATACAGAACTCATGAAAAAAAACGGATTGTTCGCAAAGATCGCCCAACGCCAGATTTTCTGAGCTATCCCGATTCATTTTAGCGTACCGCAAAAAAGGCTGCGGTCTGGCAAAATTATGCGCCTGGGCATTCCGGCATATCCCCAACAATGGAATCTCACCGTCTCCCAAAACCACGTAATCAACGGCTTCATGTTTAATGACTTCGTTAGGATGCCCCATGAGATGTACAATATGCGCTTCAAATATTCTCTGTAACAACAGATATGAGAGAAATACTCCATTAGATGTGGTTGAATCTATCCTTAGGTTAGCAGAGCGTGGAGTGAAAGATATCGTTTTTTGGGATGATGCATTGCTTATGGATGCCGAAGAATATGCCCTGCCTACGCTCGAAGCACTTGCACAGGCAGGAGCTCCAGTAAGACTTTCGATATCTAATGGTTTGCATATTGCCAAGATAACTCCTAAAGTTGCGCGGGCCATGAAAAAAGGAGGCATACAGAAAGTCTTTCTCAGCATCGAAACAATTTCTAAAACTCGAATGCGCAGTTTTTCACAAAAAACTATAATGGATCAATTTCAACTGGCTGTTGAAGCGCTGTTAAGTGCTGGATATCGTTCTGAGCAGATCCGGGCTTACGTCCTGTTTGGTCTTCCAGGACAAACAGTTGAAGAGGCTCTCAATACCAAGGAGTTTATTCGCAGTTTTGGAGTAAACTATAAAATTTCATCATTCAGCCCTGTTCCAGGTACAGTTGAATTCAAACGCGCAGTTAAAGAGGGAATAATAGAAAAAGATTCTGATCCTGTGTTACAAAACAATAAATTAACTGCTATTAATTTTTTCAAAAAAAATAAAAATAAGCGAGAGAAATTCAAAGAATTATTCGATCTTAAAAATAGCATTTTCTAATCTGTTCCGAAACCCAGACCCAACACACACAATTCATATAATTTAACAATTTCAAGTATTTCTACCTTTTTATTTGCATGAGCATCGGTAAATTAAAAGCTAAAAAATCATACCCGATTTCAAGATCCTTAAAAATGGTAAATATCACGATTACTAATTCATCAATGAATCAGATTCAATTAAAACAAGATGGATTATATTATTAAAATGAGTTATTAAAAAACAGTATTGATGTAAGTTATATTTTAACTTAAGAAAAACTTTAGGAGAAAAAATGCTACCAAAAGGCCTGCTCCATCCTGATATGCTCCAGCACCGGAATGTTTTTAAAAAATTAACCCAGAAAGCCACCGATTTTGGAACAAAACCCTATCATTTAAAAGAACTTATCCAACAACCCGACAGGTTTTCTGACTTTTCCCTGAAAACCCAAAATTTTTTCCTGGATTTTTCCCGCCAGCGGATCGACCAGGAAGTTTTTGAAGAATTGATCCTCCTGGCAGAAGAAACCAAAGCCTGCCAGAGTTTTTCCGATATGACAACAGGCAAAATTGTAAATACAACTGAAAAACGGGCAGCCCTTCATACCGGAGCAAGAAATTTTTCAGATAACCCTTTAAAAATCGGTGATCTGGATGTTAATTCTGAAATAAACAGGGTCAATCGCGAAATAAAAGCATTTTCCTCGGATGTCCACCAGGGGAAAATAAAAGGCAGCACCGGCAAGGCTTTTACCCAGGCTGTGGTCATCGGTATTGGGGGTTCTTATCTTGGGTGTGAATTTGCCTTTGAAGCATTAAGGCAAACCATGGACCCTAAAATTATGATTCATTTTTTACCCAATGTGGATATTGATAATTTTAATAGTGTTATCAAAAAAATTGATCCTGAAACCTGTCTGTGGATCGTGATCTCAAAATCCTATACAACCACGGAAACCATGGCCAACCTCGCCCAGGCCCAGCTGTTTTTAGATACCCATGGCCTTTCCTGTAAAGATCACCTGGTCACGGTAACGGCCCAGAAAAGTCCGGGGGATAATCCTTCAAATCCGGTTCTTGCAGCCTTTCACATGTTTGATTTTATAGGTGGCCGTTTTTCTGTCACCTCGGCCGTGGGGGGGGTGCCCCTAAGTCTTGCCTTTGGCTTTGATTATTTTGAACGATTTTTAAAGGGTTGTCACGCCATGGATACCCATGCCCTGTCAGCCCCACAATCCCAGAATATCCCCCTGGTGGCGGCCCTGATCAGTATCTGGAACACCTTTTTTCTTAATTATTCGGCCATGGCCGTCATCCCTTATTCCAGCGGACTGTCGAAACTGCCTGCCCATGTCCAGCAACTTTACATGGAAAGCCTTGGAAAACAAACATCTTCCGACGGTCAATTTCTCACACGGCCCGCCGGTACCATAATTTTCGGGGAACCCGGCACCAATGCCCAGCATTCTTTTTTCCAACTGGCCCACCAGGGACCAGCCTTTCCCATTGAATTTATAGGCATTGTAAATCCAGCTTATGATGGAGAATCTGCCAAATCAAAAGGAGTGACCAATCACCAGGAACTCTGGGCCAATATGATTGCCCAGTCCCTGGGATTGGCCATTGGCAAAGAAGACAAAATTCCTGCAAAATATTTTCCAGGCAACAGACCCTCATCCCTGATCCTGATTCATGACCTGACACCTGAAAGTATAGGAAATCTCTTATCTTTTTATGAAGCAAGGACGGTGTTTGAAGGATTTATCCTGGGAATCAATTCCTTTGACCAATTTGGAGTGGAGTTGGGAAAGGTGATGGCAACGGATATCAGAAAAGAAATTGAACTTAAAAACCAAACTCCTGATCACGGATTTGATCACCTGGAAGAGACAAAGAAATTTTATCTGGAAACCTTGTTTCAAGGCAGTTTGGAATAACGGCCATGGAGGTGATAAAGAAAAAAATGGTTCTTTATCATCTCCATAAAATGAAAATTTATTACAAAAACCGATAGACACAAGCGCCCCAGGTAAGGCCAGCTCCAAGAGCAACAAAAAGTACAGTCTGCCCTGATTTTCCGATTCGTCCCTGTTCCATGGCTTCATGAAATGCCAGGGGGATACTGGCGGCGGTAGTGTTACCATATTTTTCAATATTGTGAAATATCTTATCATCTTCAAATTTTAAATATTGTCCAAAGGCCTGATTGATTCTCTTATTTGCCTGGTGGGGAACAACAAGATCGATCTGGTCAAGCCCGATTCCGGCTTTTTCAAGAACTTCATTGGTTACCTTTGGCAACAGCCGGACAGCTTTTTTGAAAATTGTAGATCCCGCCATGATGGGAAAATATCGAGGATCATCATGGGAGATACCGTCGGGATTACGTTTAAAAAGTCTGGATGCCGGCAGTTCAGTGGTTAAAGAATCTGCATAATTACCATCGGCGTGGAGGGCTGAAGCTAAAAGACCTGCATTCTTTTGTGTCTCAACTCCCTCAATACAGACCGCCGCTGCTCCATCCCCGAAAATAACGGTGACATCACGGCCCCGGGTGGACTTATCAAGACCCGACGAGTGAACTTCTCCACCCACCAGAAGCACTTTTTTGGCAAGACCTGTCTTAATATAGGCATCCGCCGTGGCAAACCCGTATAAAAATCCAGTGCATTGCTGACGGATATCCAGGGTTGGTGTGGAATTTAATCCAAGTTTAGCAGCCAGCAGACAACCAGAGCCCGGAAACATGATATCCGGACTCAAGGTGGCAAATATGATAAAATCCAGATCTTCTGGCGCCCAGCCGGCTGCATCAAGAGCCTGTTTAGCGGCTTCAAATCCAAGGTCCGATGCACCCATCGGGTTTTCTTCCGATATCCAATGTCTTTGCTTGATCCCGGTCCGCTGCTGAATCCATTCATCCGAGGTATCCATAATTTTTTCAAGATCTTTATTGGTCACAACATTGGGGGGAACAAACTTGCCAGTACCTTTTATAATACTTTTTATCATTGGAACTCCTTTTATGGGCAAACTATTATTTGCTAAATATTTAATACTATTATATTATTCAGGTCTTATAATATTTATTTGATTATTAGGCAAGAAACTTAAGCTTAAAATCAACAAAATAATCGATAAAATTACCTTTTTTTTTAATTTTTGCTTGCAACCCGGAACAAATATATTATATGAACTGATAATCAAGATGAATATCTCTTTTCATTGAAGGAGCACAAAATGGCGAACCCAACACGGCTTCTGATAGTTGATGATAATAAAGACATTTTATCTACATTTTATGAGTTTTTCAATTCCATGGGATATGAAGTTAAAACAGCAGGGGATGGGTTTATTGCATTAAAATTATTGAGGGATAACCCAAAGTTTTTCGATTGCCTGATCACAGATCTTGTTATGCCCAACATCAGCGGTATGGGACTTATATCCATCGTAAAAAATGAATTTCCCCGGGTAAAAATAATTGCCATAACAGGTTATGGTGATCAAACAGGTGCTCTTGCCTCGGAAGCACAGGCAGATGTTGTCCTTTTCAAACCCATTGGGTTATTCAAGATTGAAGACAAGCTTACAAGCCTTCTTAAGCATTAACAACAACTCAAGAGAGTAAAACAAGCCTATGAAGACACCACTGATCGGCGTCAGCAAATCAATTTTAAAGACGAAAGAACTGATCAACCATGTAGCCGATACCTGCCTTAATGTATTGATTACCGGTGAAACAGGGGTGGGAAAAGATGTGGTGGCCCAGAGCCTTTATACCGAATCCAATCGATCCACCCAGAACTTTGTCAAAATAAATTGTGCGGCTTTGCCTGAAACTCTCTTGGAAAGCGAACTCTATGGCTATGAAAAAGGAGCCTTTACCGGAGCCCATAAAAAACGTTCCGGAAAATTTCAAACGGCAAACGGAGGTGTGCTCTTTTTAGATGAAATCGGTGACATGCCCCTGACTCTTCAATCAAAAATGCTCCATGTGCTTCAAAGCGGCGAATTTTCGCCCCTGGGATCTGACCAGGAATTTACGACCGACATCTGGGTAATTGCCGCAACCAACCATAACCTGGAAGAAGCCATAAAACGAAAAACATTCCGGGAGGATCTTTTTTATCGACTCAATATTATTAAAATTGATATCCCTCCCCTGCGACAAAGAAAAGAAGATATCCCCTCCCTTATCGAATACTATTTCAGATTATACAAAACCCAATATCCCAATAATATGGGCAGTAAACCCGATGCCGATACCATGATCCGTTTGTGCAACTACCCCTGGCCCGGCAATGTGAGACAATTGCAAAATTGCATCAAAAAACAGATGGTAATAAACTCCTGGCAAAAAATACTTAAGGATTTGCCCCGGGAAAATATCAAGTGGATTAATCAAAAGATTTCCACTCCTCTGGCCGGGGAATCTATCCCGTTGTTTAACGATGAAACCAACCACAATCAAATGAATATCATTTCTGAATTTATTGATCTGTCCAGCAGTCCAGAAAAAATATTTGAAGATATTTCCCTGAAAAAAATAAAAAAACTTGCAGCCGACAAGGTGGAAAAACAAATTATCGCATTTGTCCTTGAAAAAGTTGGGTGGAATCGATCCAAGGCTGCAAAGATACTCAAGATCAGCTATAAGACACTCCTATACAAAATAAATGAGTTCAAGGTACAGCCACCTGTAAAATAATATTGTTCTTTACTTCCCCACTATTTTTACATATGACTAAAACTATAATTGATGCTACCTAATTTGTTGCATTAATCCATCTTTTTTTTATGCAATGAAGCTGGCGTTAGTTTTAAATCAAAATTTAATTTGCATTAAAGCATTTACCTCAATCGGCAACTTTTATACGAAAAAAATTCACGAAAAATCATCTTTAATTTTTTTAAAGGGGGGAGTATGCGAAAAATTGTTTTATTAACAATTGTGGCTGTTACATCTGCTGTGATCTTTTCACCCCTGGCCTTTTCTGCCAGAAAAACCATCATTAAGATCGGCATAAACGCCCCCTTGACAGGAGATATCCCCAAGGTGGGGGAATGTACAAAATACGCCGCCATGCTATGGCTTGAAGATATCAAAAGAGCCGGTGGCCTTAAAGTAGGCAATAAAAATTATGAAGTGGAACTTGTCATCGAAGACAATGAATCCAAGGCGGAATCTGCCGTAAAAGCCAATACTAAAATGATCACCCAGGACGATGTATTAGCCATTATCGGCCCCCAGGCTTCCAAACAGGCAGTTCCTGCCGGAGGAGTGGCCAATAAATATAAAACCGTCATGATCAGCCCCTGGTCCACCAACCCCGACACCACCCTGGACCGGCCCTTTGTTTTCAGGGGATGCTTTCTCGATCCCTTCCAGGGACAGGTTATGGCAAATTTTATCACCGATGAATTTGGATTTACTACGGCTGCCGTTCTCTACGACGTTGCTTCCGACTACCCCAGGGGACTTGCCCAGGTTTTTAAAAAAATATGGGAAAAAAAGCATGGCCCTGACTCCATTGTTGCATATGAAAGTTTTACCACCAAAGATACCGATTTTTCATCCCAGTTGACCAAGATCGTCAGGTCCGGGGCCCAGGTATTATTCACCCCCCAGTATTACAATGAGGTGCCACTGATTGTTAAACAAGCCAAAGAGCTGGGATGGAAAGCTCCCATTGCAGGATCCGATTCCTGGGGATCTCCCGAAACTGTTAAACTTTGTGGAAAAGACTGCTATGGCCTGTATTTTTCTTCCCATTATGCAGCGGCCGGGGCCAAAGGTGCCACCAAGACATTCATTGACAGGTATAAAAAAGCCTATGATTACATCCCCGACGATGTGGCGGCCCTGACCTGGGACGCTTTACATCTTGTCCAGCAAGCCATCCAGGATACCGGCAAAATTACTGGGAGAATAGGAAAAGACCGAATAGCGGTCCGTGATGCCCTTGCGCAAATTAAAAATTTTTCCGGGATCACAGGTAAAATGACCTTTACCCAGGAAGGTGATCCCATCAAATGTGCGGTCATCGTCAAAATCGATAACAAGGGTGAATACGGATTTTATAAATCCATTTGCCCCTGACGCATATATTCGTAACGGGAGTGGGTGAATGGAACTATTGCAATATATTCTTCAAAACCTGATTAATGCGGCAGAAAGAGGGAGCTTTTACGCCGTTATCTCCATTGGATATTCAATGGTCTACGGAGTTTTGATGCTTTTTAACTTTGCCCATGGCGATATCTTTATGGTGGGAGCCTATATCGGATTTGGTATTGCAACCCTTTTTATAGGTATTTTTGCCGGCCTTTTGCCGGCCCCCTTAATTTTTTTGGCCACGGTGGTTACAACCATGTTTTTGGTATCCTGGGTCGGTGTATTCGTGGAAGTTGCAGGATACAGGCCCCTGCGAAATGCACCCAGGGCCTCTGCCGCCATTACAGGGCTTATGATCGGTATTATATTTGAGACCGGGGTATTAATCTTGCTAGGAGCCACGCGGTTAAGTTTTCCACCCCTGATGAAATCGGTTACCTATCATGTTGGTGGAATTTATATCACCAATGTAAAAGCGATGATCATCATCATATCATTATTGCTCATGGTGGCTCTACATGCCTTTATTCAAAAAACCAAGTGGGGAATGGCCATGCGGGCCATGTCCTATGATTTTCTTGCCGTTCCCCTCATGGGTGTGTCCATCAACACCATCGCCCCCCTGACTTTTGCCATGGGAGCCGGTTTAGCCTCGGTTGCAGGAATTCTCTACGGCCAGGCATATCCCATACTCGATCCTTATATGGGAGTAATCATCGGCTGGAAAGCATTTGTTGCAGCGATTCTTGGCGGCCGTGGCTCCATAAAAGGAGCTGCCTTTGCAGGTTATCTATTGGGATTTATTGAAATTTTTGTGGCAACAATTTTTCCGTCCACCCTGAGGGATCTGATCGCCTACTCAATTATACTTATCATCCTGTCATTTAAGCCCCGGGGTTTTTTTGGAATGGAACACAGCACAAAATTAAGATTATAATTTGCATAACAACCGCCATGGGCGGACCAAGAATTTCACCCTTGGTTCCGCCCACAACAAAGATTAAAACTCTCTTTTGATATCGGGAGTTTCATATAAAAACCAAATATAAAGAAGGTTAAATGGAACTTATAAAAAAATTTAAACATCTATTTTCAAATATTTCCCTGCTGGGCTGGCTTATAGGGACACTTGCGGCGGTGGTGATTGAATATTATTGGGGATATGATTATATCTCCTATTATCTTGGACTTCCCAAAATACCTGTATTGTTCGGCACTCTTATCATGCTCAAAAACCCAATCATGATACCAAGTGCCCTGGCATACGATATAATCGTGTATCTTATCCCCATTCTCCTGACGGCCGGAGTGAGTTGCAATTTTGCCAATTTTCTGGCCGGCCTGTTTGAAAAATTGCCCCTGGGACTTTCTGTTCTCATCCACCTTATCTTTTTTTATGCCATCCTTCATCTCTGGGCCGGCATCAATGATTATCGAATTTTGATCATCAAATTAACCCTGATCTCCATTATTCTCACCGTCAGTGTCAATGTAATAAATGGATACCAGGGAGAGTTTTCCTGTTCCCATCCGGGATTTATGGCATTGGGGGCCTACACTTCTTCTATCATCACCCTGGTCTTGTTTGTAAATGATAAAATTTTCGGCACCCCCCTTTTGCCCGAAAGCATAGGCCCATGGCTCTTTCCCTTTGCCCTTTTAGGGGGTGGGATTGCCGCGGCTATAGGATCTTTGCTGGTGGCCATTCCATCTTTTAGAACCAGGGGGGATTATCTGGCCATTATCTCTCTAGCATTCATGTTTATTATTAAGTCAGCCGTTGAAAATCTGCATATCATCGGCGGGGCCAGGGGGATGGGAGGTCACCCAGATTATGCACCCCTACCCATCATCTTTGCCTGGACCATGCTGTGCATCTGGGTGGTTCATAATTTTGTTACCTCAATCTTTGGCAAGGCATTAAATACTGTGCGCGATGATGAGGCGGCTTCGGAAGCCATGACCATTAAAACCCGGAAAACCAAGGTGACAGCCTTTATGTTTGGTGCATTCTGGGCAGGGATAGCAGGAGGCCTTTTTGCCCACGTCCTGGCCTATATTAATCCCAGCATGTTCAGTATCAACCGCCTGGCAGAGATCCTTGCCATGGTCTATTTCGGAGGCCTTAATTCCATTGTGGGGTCCATTGTGGGAGCTGTCAGCATTAATGTACTGGGAGAAGCCCTGCGCCCCCTGGAACTTTTTAAATGGATCATTATTCCTTTGATTTTAATCTTTGTCATGATTTTTAGACCCTATGGTCTGATATCTTTCAAAGAGATTGATGCCAAACGATTATTGCGGGCCAAAAACAAAAATAACCAAGGGATTAAAGACAAGCGGGGAGTATAAATATGTCAGCATTGCTCAATGTGAAAAACATGACCCATTATTTTGGCGGGTTACGTGCCGTTCACAATTACAACCTGAACATTGCACCCCGGCAGATAACCGGGCTTATCGGACCCAATGGTGCAGGAAAAACCACAATTTTTAATTTAATCACAGGCATCTACACCCCTGCACAGGGAACTATCACCCTGGAAAATGAAAATATCAAGGGACTTGAAACCAATGAAATTGCAGCAAAAGGGGTTGGAAGAACCTTTCAGAATCTTGCTCTCTGGCGGCACATAAATGTGCTGGACCATATTAAGATGGCCCATTATTCCCAACTTGCCTACGGGTTATTCGGATCTTTTTTTAACACCCCTGCCTGCCGCCGGGAAGAGACCAGGGTGGAGGAAAACTCCTACCGTCTTCTGGAGTTGTTTAACATCAAACAGCATGCAAACCAGTTAGTGACCAGCCTGCCCTACGGGGCCCAACGCCGGGTTGAAATGGCAAGGGCCATGGCCATCAACCCCAAGGTGCTGTTTTTAGATGAACCAACAGCAGGCATGACACCGGATGAACTGGTTCAGATGATAAAAATCATTAAACAGGTCCACAAAGATTTTAAGGTAGCTATTTTTTTGATTGAACACCGGATGAAATTTGTCATGGACCTGTGCCAGCATATCCAAACTCTTGTCTTCGGAGAAATAATTGCCCAGGGTCCGCCGGAAAAAATCCAGAATAATCCTGCAGTCATTGAGGCCTATCTTGGTAAGGAGGATCTGACCTGATGCAATTGAGAGTAGAAAAATTAAGGGTATCCTATGGAAACATCAAGGCCCTTCACGAAATCAGCTTTTCAGTTAAAGCAGGTGAAATTTTAACCATTATAGGTGCCAATGGTGCCGGAAAAAGCACCACTTTACGGGCAATTTCACGGATGATCCCTGCCCATCCGGAATCAATTTTGGAATTTGAAGGGAAAAATTTACTTAAATACAGTGCCGACAAGGTGGTATCAGCTTTGGGAATTTCCCATGTACCAGAAGGCCGGCGAATTTTTGGGAATCTGACCGTCACAGAAAACCTTATTCTTGCCTGTTTTGCCAGAAAAGACAAAAAACAGATTGCCAGGAATAAAAAATGGGTATTTGATCTTTTTAACCGACTGGAGGAGAGAAAAAAACAGTTGGCTGGAACCCTTTCCGGCGGCGAACAGCAGATGCTGGCCGTTGGCCGTGCCTATATGTCGGGCCGCAAAATCATGCTCCTGGATGAACCTTCCATGGGCCTTGCCCCCTTGCTGATGCTGGACATGTTCAAGGCATTAAAAGAGATCAACAGCCAGGGAACCACCATCCTTCTTGTGGAGCAAAATGCCAGACTTGCCCTTAAATTTGCCCGGAGGGGCTATGTGATTGAAAATGGCAACCTGATTCTTGAAGGACCGGCCGAAGAACTTCTCACCAACCCGGATGTAAAAAAAGCCTATCTGGGGGCATAAACCGGGAACAATCCCCAACAAAAAAGGTTCCAAGAGAAAATAGTTTTTCCCCGGAACCTTTTTTTTGTTGGGAACTTTTTTTTATAAATATTTTTTAAAACCTGCCGTCACAGCTTTTACAGCTTTTTCCAAAATTGATCTGGGACAGGCAATGTTAAATCGTTCAAACCCTGCACCATTATCTGCGAACCAGTTACCATGATCCAGGGCAACCCCGGCCTCTTCTTCTATAATCTGAATAATTTTTTCAGGGGACAAGCCCAGGGGGTTAAAATCCACCCAGGCAAGATAGGTTCCTTCAAGATCAAAAACCTTTACCCCGGGCAATTGTTCTTCAAGAGTTATTTTCAGATAAATAAAATTATCCCAAAGATATAAAATCAGATCATCCAGCCATGGCTCAGCCCCATTGTAGGCGGCTGTTGTGGCAATGGCCCCGAAGGTGGTTCCGTTGCCCCGGGGATCTACCCCCAAAGTTTCAAAATAGATGGAAAATTCGTTTCGAAGTTTTTCATTGGGGATGATGAGGCTTGACTGATGAAGCCCTGCAAGATTAAAGGTTTTGCTGGCAGCATTGGCAGTAATGGAATTTTGAGCAAATTCGTCACAGATATCCTGGAAACAGATATGTTTGAATCCAGGCATGATGAGATCGCAATGGATTTCATCGGCAAAAACCAGGACATTGTTTTCCATACAGATTTTTCCGAATCGTTCCAGTTCCTCTTTGGTCCATACCCTTCCCACAGGATTGTGGGGACTGCAAAGGATGGCAAGCTTGACCCTGGGATCCGCAACTTTTTTGGCCAGATCATCAAAATCCATTTGATAACGGCCTTCACTTATTTTCAAAGGGTTTTCCAGAACCAGCCGGCCATTGTTAACAATGGACCGGGCAAAAGGATAATAAACAGGAGTCTGGATCAAAACCTTATCTCCCGGCATTGAAAAGCGCTGAATCAGATAATTGGTTGCAGGTACAACTCCAGGAGTTGTAAGTATCCAATCCGGATCTATTTCCCATTGATGACGTCTTTTATACCATAAGATCAATGCTTCACTGAACTTTTGATCCATAATGGTATACCCATAGATCTGATGGGCCAGACGTTCTTCCATGGCCTGCCTTACAACCAACGGGCTTAAAAAATCCATGTCTGCCACCCACAGGGGCAAAAGATTCTCCCTTCCCTGGCCAAATTGCCTGCGTAATACACCGGGTTCCCATTTCATGGACCCTGTATTGCTTCGATCGATAATTTTATCAAAATTCCAGTTTTTTTCTGATCCCATCTCTTTATTTCCTGTTTTTATTAATCATCACCATATCTGCATAATTTAATGCCGCCAATCATAAACTAGTTCATAAAGTTTTGGAAGAGAGGCGTTCGTTAATGTCAAACCATCCAAAAATGATTTCTATTTGAAACAAAAAACACCTATTAAATAAGCGATCATTGTTAAATTCTTTACAAATCAAGAAAATTTGTTAAAAATATATTTTTTATAATAAGATTTGTTAAATAATTCACAAAAAAATAGTATATTTAATACTTTTTGTGCTTGTAATTTAATGAAAAACTAAAAAAAATGGCATAGACAACCATGAAAGGACCCCAATGAGGGGAAAAAGACTAACAGATCCATTACAAAATTAATATTTCCGTGTTAGCGGGAAACCAGTTAATCGGACTGGGAAATTTTAACTATAAAAGGTATCCTATGAACGTATCTACAGCATTTTTATTGATAATTTTTGCAGGCATCATCAACGGAGCATTTGCTCTGCCGACCAAGCATGTCAGCAAATGGAATTTTGAAAATATTTGGTTACAATATTCAATATGGGCATTTCTAATTTTACCATGGCTTGCAATATTTATTCTGGCTCCAAATGTGGTTCAAATCTATTCTGATACACCGACACAGATGATCTGGACAATGGTCATTGGTGGTTTTTTGTTTGGTGCAGGGCAAGTTGCATTTGCTTTTGCGTTAAATATGATAGGGCTTGGTCTTGGTTTTGTCATATGTATAGGCTTGAGTACAGCCATAGGATTTTCACTGCCCCTTATTCTTCAACACCCAGAAGCCATAGCTACACCATTTGGCATGGCTACCATCATCGGAGTTGTCCTGGCATTAGTTGGGTTAATTATTGCGACATATGCCGGTGAATTGAGAGACAAACATCGTCACAAAATCTTACCAGATAAAGTCTTATTAAATGAAGATGGATCAAAGGCCGATGTTGAGCTGATCAATACCCCGGGGAAAAACCATTATTTTTATGGCGTTTTGCTGGCCATCATGGCTGGATTGACTTCTACAGGCCAGAATCTTTCTTTTTCTCTTACATCACAAATGCAGGAAATTGCCTTATCCCACGGCGCCTCTCAATTGGGTGCAGCAAATATCATGTGGCCGGGATTTTTGTTTTTTGGATTTATTCCATATGCTATTTACATGTTATCTCTACACAAAAAAAACAATTCCTTTAAAAAATATTCGGCGAAAAACACGAAAAAATATTTCTTGTTTGCTATTGTTATGGGTATTGGCTGGTTCGGCTCATTATTATGTTATGGAAAAGCGTCACAACTGATTGGCTCAATCGGGCCTGTCATTGGCTGGCCTTTGTTCATGGCGTTGATCATTTTAACATCCAATTTCATTGGCTGGAAACATAACGAATGGGAAAATTGCGGGCAAAAAGCTAAATACACTATTTTTACAGGATTGATATTTTTAGTTTTATCTGTAACAGTATTAGGCTACAGTGCGATGTTATAAAATAACCGCCATGGGCGGACCAGGAATTTTACCCTTAATTCCGCCCACAACAAAACATGAAAGAATCCAATAAGTTGCTTGGTTCTTTCATATAAAATGTTATGCAAAGATATCAAGAATTCTTGATACTCGACAGCTTATCTATACATAAAAAGAGGTAAAAAATGGATATATTTGCAGGAATTGAGGCAGGAGGAACTAAATTTGTTTGTGCCGTTGGCGATGCAACAGGTAAAGTTCATGAACAAATTACTATTCCCACAACAACGCCGGAAGAAACCATGGCCAGGGTGATAGAATTTTATGATAATATTAATAAAAAGAAAAAATTATCTGCCTTTGGTGTAGGATCATTCGGGCCGGTGGATCCTAATCCCAATTCCCCTACCTATGGCTATATTACATCAACACCAAAACCCGGTTGGACCGATTTTGATATATTGGGTACGATAAAAAAAGCATTCAACTTACCCACCGGATTTGATACAGATGTTAATGGAGCAGCCCTAGGTGAATATAAATGGGGAGCTGCAAAGGGGTTAGACACTTTTTTATATGTTACAGTCGGAACCGGAATTGGTGCCGGTGGCATGGCCGGCGGTAAAATGCTGCATGGTTTGATCCATCCTGAAATGGGGCATATTTTTATTCCCCATGACAAAGAAAAAGATCCATTCCCCGGAGTTTGTCCTTACCATGGCGATTGTCTGGAGGGCTTGGCCACAGGCCCCTCCATCATCAAGCGCTGGGGAGTAAAATCAGCACTTGATCTTCCAGCGGATCACCAAGCTTGGGATTTGGAAGCAAGCTACCTGGCATATATGGTTGCAAACTATATTTGTTGTTTATCACCACAAAAAATTATAATCGGTGGTGGGGTCATGAAACAAAAATCACTATTGGGCAAAATTCATCCCCGGGTACAAAAACTATTGAATGGATATATAAACAACAAAGCAATAACGGAAAATATAGAAAGCTTTCTAGTATCGCCGGGATTGGATCAAAATGCTGGAATCTGCGGTGCTATTGCTCTGGCCGAAAAAGCATATCAGGATAGATAGATCCATTAATAAATAGTGCTTGAACGAAAACTCACCCATCTGCCGCGTTGCTGCAAAAGTTTGCCAAATTATAGAATCGGGCCTCATGTACTGGAGTACACTCCGGTTTCAAATTTTCTTGCGCCTTGCATATGGGCAAGCTTTCATCCAAGCACAGGTTTTCGGTCAGTCATTAAATATTAACTGAGATTTAACAATAGAGAAAAGTTATGAATGAAAATAATGTAAAAAATTCTATGAAAAACGAAGCGTTAAATGAGGTCGGTAAAATTTACCGACGTCCGTGGGGAACATATAAAACCATAGAAATGGCTAGTAACTATCAAGTAAAAATAATAACCGTCAATCCAAAATCGGAATTATCACTGCAAAAGCATTTTAAACGTTCAGAGCACTGGGTTGTTGCTACAGGGCAGTTGCAAGCAACAATTAATGACGAAGTCAAAACTTTAAAGGCAAATGATTCCGTTGATATTCCAGTCCAGGCAAAACATCGAATGGGGAATGTAACGGATGAACCAGGGGTTTTTATCGAACTACAACTCGGTTCTTACCTTGGGGAAGATGACATAGTTCGGTTTGAAGATATCTATGGACGAGAATAACTAACTGACATACACCATAAAAACAACTCCTGTTGGATTCCTGTTCCCATGGAATCCAACATAGACAACCTGCGAAAGGGTGTTTATTATTAACCTATAAAACAGCATCCCAACCTGTGCTTTTATGCCGGATGGTCAACCGCAATTAACTGCCGGTATCTTTCCTGGTCTTGAGAGTAAATAGGGTGATTTCACTGCGGGTATAATATCGAAGGGCGATTCCCACAGATCCTACCCCCTGCCCTGTATACCCTGTCATACCGTCATAGTTCCATTTCCCCCGGTAATATTTGTGTCCCCGGTCCAGATGAAGAATCAATGGGATGCCTCCGGGCAGACAAATTTGACCACCATGGGTGTGGCCTGTCAGATACAGGTCATACCCGTTGTCCCGAACCATATCATAAAGAGCCGGGGTATGAACAAGGGCAATCTTAAATCCTATATCTGATTTTTCCAGGGCTGTTTTCATCTCTTTTGTATAATAATAATGGGGATCATCCAGGCCGGTAACACAAATTTTACTGTCCTCTCGTATGATGTCACAGGTTTCATTAATAAGCATATTAATTCCCATATCTTCAAAGGGCCCAACCATTTTAAAGGTATCGTGATTTCCAAGGGTGGCAAAAATGCCATCCCTATGTTGAACAGCAGAAACAATCTGCTCCATGGGTGCCAGAATATCTTTATAATAATCTCCACCTATCCTATTACTATAATCTCCGGTCATAACACACAAATCCACTTTAACCGATCTGAGCTGTTCACAAATTCGCCGGGTAATTTCCGGGATAAAATCCAGGTGCAGGTCTGTCATATGAAGAATCGAATATCCATCAAAGGCGGGGGGCAAAGAGTCAAAGACAAGATCAACCTGATTGATAAAAGGGTTTGCAGCATTCTTTTTACCTTTTTGATAAAAGGGAGAAAGTCGGGCAGCGACTTCAAACCCTTTGATAAGAAAACCAAACCAGAAAAATTTTTTGCGTAATTTTTTATTGGTCAATGTCCTTCTCATGGGATCAGATTCCATGATCGCACGATTTACCGCCCACAACCTGCGGTTTTCTTTTTTTATATCCATTATAACACTCGTATTTATTATCCATTCATTTTATTCAATAAAAAAGCATACTAACATATATTCTTTATTTTATATGAAACTCCCGATATACCAAAAGAGAGTTTCAATCTTTGTTGTGGACAGAACCCAGGGTAGAATCCCCTGGACCGCCCATGGCGGTTTATCCAAAAAAGATACCGGCAAATAATCTTAGAATTATTTGCCGGGATTTATTGTTTTATTATATCCTATAATTCTTTCGCCCCGGGCAAATAAACCGTAACAATAGTTCCTTTTTTTTCATCGGTATCCAGCTTAATATCCCCTTTTTGGACCTTGGCCATGAGTTTGGCCGAATAGGTGCCAAGCCCTGTTCCACCAGGTTTACCCAGGGTCACATATTTATCAAAAAAAGAGTCTCGTATCTTTTCAAGAACACAACCTGGATTATGTACACAAATTTGCTGAACTTTTTTGTTATTCAGGTCAATGGCAATGGTATTTTTCTTCTCACAGGCTTCAATGGCATTCTTAATAATGTTTGTCATCATGGTGTAGCAAAGCAGCTCTTCACCATTAATAAGAAATTGATCATCCCGGCCCAGGGGTATTCCATCGATACTGATATTGATATTAATCTTTTTTTCTGAAAACTGAATCTGCATCTCCTCGCAAATTTTTACAATTATTTTTACTATATCCACCGATTTGGGCTTTAACTGATATTTACCGCACTCCATCCGGTGTAGCTCAAGGGAATTGTTGATCATGCTCAATATCCTGTATCCAAGTTTGCTGATGGTCTCCAGATCTATTTGTTGACTTTGGGTCAAGCCGCCTTCCGAGAGCATGATTTTAGGGATATTGATCACACAAGAAAGTGGACTTTTAATATCATGTCGAGTGATCTGCTGAATTTCTTCACGAAGGGCAATATTTTCCTGTAAGATAATATTTTGTTTTTTTAAATCCCTGCGTGCCAGCTGAAGTTCAAGGTGATTTTTTATCCTTGCTTTAACAATGGAAGGACTGATGGGTTTGGTAATATAATCAATGGCTCCACATTCCAATCCTTTAATTTCATGATCTATACCGGTAAGCCCGGTCAAAAAAATCACCGGAATATTTTTTGTGGCCCCATCATTTTTGAGGTTTTCACAAATCTGGTATCCGTCAATCCCGGGCATAACGATATCCAATAAAATCAAATCAGGCGGTTTTTTTTTAACTGCATCCATGGCGCCCTTGGCATTTATGGCCACACAAATGTCATAGGAATCTTCTAAAATATGGATCAAAGTTTCTATACAGCTTTTCTCATCATCCACTATCAAGATAGTGCTATTTACAGAATTTTCCATATAGGCCTCCAACAATTTTAATGACCCCACCCGGGGATAAAATATTATTCACCATTATCATCGTGCTTTTTAATTCTGGAAATAAGGGTTTTTAAAGCCACTCCCGCTTTTTCAAATTCGTATTGACGGATAAATAAATATATTTTTTCAAGATCAGTTCCATAAATTTCGGGCCAGGATAGTTTTGAAATATTTTTTAAGGCAAGGGCACAATTTGTGGGCATTCGAAATTCAACGGGCTCTTTCAATTGATAAAGCGCCTTGACAAGCATTGGCAAATCTGAAGGTTGGACAGGAGCAACCGGTATTTTTTCAATCTTATTATCCGGTAAAAAATCTGCCAAGGCAAACATCAAGGATTTTAAAGCCGACATAAATGTTAGCTTATTTTTATCAATCAAATCCCCATCATCGGAGTTCAAAGTGTTTTCAAACCCAGCAGCGGCATCTTCCAGAGCATAAGCCCCGATATTTCCAGCCACACCTTTAACTGAATGGACCAGGATGACAGCTTTTTGAATATCATTATTGCCCAAGGCATTTTCGATTTCAAGTCCGACATTTTCATAATCGGTTTTTACTCTCATCAGGATCTTTTCATAAAATTTTTTATTTCCCATTACTCTTTTCAACCCATCCGCCACATTCACTCCCGAAAGATTTAAGGGTGGGCCAAAATTTTCATCCCCATCCGGTTTGTTCGCTATATTTAAGGTTTTACCATGTTCATAGGGCCCTGGTTTGATCCATTGAGCTAAAGTAGCAAAAAGCACTTCAGGATCAACGGGTTTGGTCAAGTGATCATTCATACCTGCTGCAAGACTTTTTTCCATATCACCGCTCATGGCGTGGGCGGTCATGGCAATAATCGGCAGATCCCGGTATTTTCCGGCGCTTTGTTTCCGTATTATTTTTGTGGCCTGGATGCCATCCATCTCTGGCATCTGGATATCCATTAGAACTGCTTCGAATTCATCATTTTTTTCAAGAATATCAACAGCTTGCCTGCCATTTTGGCAACTTCTCAATAAATGTGGGGAAATCTTAAATAAAATCTAGACATTGGCCTTTTTTTATACTATACTCAGTGCATGAAAACCATAGGCCAAATCCTCAAAATGTCTAAAGAAGAAGTATCTCCAATTGTTTCAGAG
>JAAELK010000377.1 GCA_024226935.1 Desulfobacteraceae bacterium | reverse complement strand
CTGTCCTTCAAGGACATCTAAAAAACCATCAACTTCTAGTTTTCCACGACAGTAAGCTGGTGGTTTTTTCTTTTCCTGCTCTCACAACCGCACACTCATCCTGAAATCTATCATACCGTCTTCTTCTATCAGCATTTCAGGGATCTCACGTTTCGCTTCCTCGTAACGGATGCGCAAACTGCGCATCTGTATATAGATCGCTCGTCTCAAAAAACTCAGCTCTCCCAGCTCTTCTGCATATTTTGCCCTTGCCAGCTCCTTCGGACTGCACCTGCTGCAATATCCATGTGAAACATAACTTTCTGCTTCACTATCACCTGTGTCATATATCTTCTGACAGCTAAGGCATTGTTTTAACTTTACTCCCTTACCAGCAGAATCTTGTTTCCGGATCATATCTTACTCCTCCTCTTATTTGATTTTGAGAACCGCTTGAAAATACAATAGATATCGTCTTTCAAGGACATCTAAAAAACCATCATCTTGTAGTTTTCCATGACAGGAAGTTGATGGTTTTTTTTATTTTTAAGGTACCTCCTTTTTTCAAAATAGGTGTTGACATCGATATTTTAATTAATTATGTAATATACATTGATATTAAGTCAATGCCATCAATGATTTTTTAAAGGAGGTCGATATGTATAATGCTTTTATGAAGTTTGCAGAAAAACTTAAGTTACTCAGAAAAGAATTTGGATTTACCCAAAATGAACTCGCTAAGAAAATAGGAATTAGCGGCAACCGTCATATTTCCCTTTTAGAAAAAGGGGCTCACCAGCCAAGCCTTGAATCTATCCAAAAACTCGCAAGTCTCTTTAACGTGTCTACGGATTATCTAATATTCGAAGATGTTCCCCGAGGAAACTCTGTACACGTAAAAAACCCTGAGCTTTTTGATCTCATCGATCAACTTGTTAATACGGATAATCAACAGGCCATTGATGCTGTTAAATATCTCATTAAATCTTCAGTTTTGAGAAATAAAATTGAGGATGTTACTCG
>JAAELK010000376.1 GCA_024226935.1 Desulfobacteraceae bacterium | reverse complement strand
TGTTGGAGCTTTTCGTTATCAACAGCCGGTTTGGGTCCAAACTTCACGCCTTTTTGCAGGGCTTTGTTGATCCCTTCTTTTTGACGGTCAAGAATTAAAGATCTTTCAAACTCTGCCACAGCTCCCATCACCTGGAGCATAAGTTTAGACATGGGATCATTTTGACCGTTAAAGGTTAAATTTTCTTTGTGAAATTTAACAGATGTTCCTTGGCCAATGAGATCCTCCACAATCTCTAGGAGATCTTTTAAATTCCTGGCAAGGCGGTCCATACTATGAATATGTAGAATATCACCTTTACGACAATGTTTGATACAGCGTTTTAAGTTTGGTCGGTTTTTATCCTTGCCGGATATTTCATCTTTGAAAATTTCATCTAATTCTATTCCGTCAAGCTGTCGGTCCAAATTCTGACCGGATGAACTTGCTCTTATATAACCCACATTTTGAAAATTTAACGCCATAGGATCTCCTATAATCAAAAAAGTATGGCCCATAGATATCATGACAGCCCAATATGTCAATAATTATTTAAGAAGCTATTAACATATGTCTATAATTTAATTTTATGGCTTTCGTGGACACGGAAATACAGGGAAAATCGTTTGGTGGAACAGTGTCTAAAGTTGTATACCTTTTTGGACAGAAAGGTATCTAACTCCATAAGCAACTTCAGACAAATAAAATTCTACCGTACTTTCCGGGGGGATGGGCAAAAAGCCATAGGCATGTTGCACCAGATGGCAGTATCCGTAGCGACGGTGCAAAACTGCTGGCAGGCAAGAGAGAATAGGTGTATAATTCAATTAGTTAAATGGTTGACGTACTGACAGATCGCGCTTTTTAGTGCGAAGGTTAGGGTTACCCCTATTTACGAAGCAATTCGCTATCAAGGAACGTATTCGATAAGGAGGAAAAAATGGCTCATAGAAACTTAGGTCATTCAATTCTTTTTTGGAAGAAGAACCAAAGATTAGAAGGTTTGGTTTTTTCTTCTCATGGAATTTGGAGGCCTGCCCAAGACGGGATGATTAAAAAACTAAATTATACATATCATTGGTACACACAACCCAATACAGAGCTTAAAGGAAGTAGTTATAAGAAACAACTTAAAACAATGGGAACCGATCAACCTGTGGATAGTTTTGGCCCGCGAAGTGGACAAGTTGCAAATATGCTTTTAACTCCATTGGATCCCGAGGAAACCAACTACACAGCAAATGTATTTGTAAAACAACACATCCTTGGTAACAATCCAAATGGTCTGGGTTTGTTGATGTACGTTCAAAATAATACTACTCCATGTTTTACCTTAGAACAACTGGATACAGTTCTTCTACCTTCCATCCCATATCCAATAAATTTAAATGTGCATATGGTTGTATGTCGATCTTTTTATCTGAAGCATGTTCAAACGATACAAAAAAAATGGCATCCCCCAGTAAACCCCAACCCCAACCCCAGTGCAATATGGGACAGTATGGACGTTAACGACGACAAATTTTTTTAATAATTAGGGGTTAATTGTCCAAAACCGCAAAATTTCCGACGACCCTATTCAAACCCTTACTGTGCCTACGTTTGAGGATCAAAATCTATTTCAGAATTCAACAGCAATTTTTCTAT
>JAAELK010000375.1 GCA_024226935.1 Desulfobacteraceae bacterium | reverse complement strand
TGCAAGTGATTTGTCTTGGCTACACCTCCTTTTTCTTAGATAAACTTCAAGCGTGATTATATTACATGATTTTGATGAAAGTATCAAGTCATGTGACCGGCACTATAGTTGGAAATAACTCAAGCGTGATAAACGAGCCGATTGTCTTTAAAATGCCGGTTGGTGCTAGGTCAACTTTTCCGAATAAGGACCAGGTACTCCAAAATCCATCGGGTTTTAAAAACATATCTTCTTTGTGCATGAAAATGCCGCCAATTTTCCCCCGGTCTTCCACATTAAAAAACCTGGGGCGTTTAGCAAAAATATCATTTGAAGAATCAGAAAGTCATCTTATGGAAATTGGGTTTGATGGAGAAAACTATGGTAAATCAAAAGTTTTTCTTCCTGACTTACCATTAATAATTAAGTGGTAGCAAGGCTTTATAATGATTGAGGTTTATAGGTTCGAGCAGATCGATATTTCACGGTTTTTGGGGTTTGATTCTCCTTTTCTTTGTTGACTGTGTAGTACTTTTTTGTGATAACATAAAAACTTTTTTATGAGTAAAATTGTTTTTAAGGAGAGTTTTTCATGGAAGGCAAAAGGATATCGTATTGTGCTGCACTATCAATTTTGGGAATTATATTTTTATTGAGTAGTTGCGTCACCACAAATTCTCAATTTATTAGACCCGAGGCGCCGCCTTCAGGTCAATCCATTGTATATTTTTATAGAAATGATTTGACAATCAATGCAATTTCACCGGGGATTAATCATAATGGCAATAAGGTCCTTTACCTCATGCCTGATAAAAGGTTTTGGAAATTTTATATCCAACCTGGTGTTCATCTCTTTGAACTGGATCAGTTTGGTAGCTATAAAAAATACCCCTTGACCCTTACCAATCGTAAGCCAGGCAAGGTATACTATGTTGAAATGGTGATTGATGCAGGTTATCTAAGTCTACAGCGCCGAAGCAATTTCGTGGGGCTTGCAAAGATTGCCCAATGCCATGAAACGCGATCTGCTACCGATGGTTATTCATCTTCTGCGTCTGTAAATAATCAGGCATTTTCTGACTCCAGGGCCTCTAACGTTAAGGCTGGATCAGCTTCGCTTTATGTTATGGCCAAGCCCAAAAATGCCAGGATAAGAATTATGAATATTAAACCCAAATTCCACCAGGGTATTGTTCTTAAGCACGGCCGTTATGAAATCAAGGTTTCATCTCCCGGATACATTGCGGAGTCTAAATGGATAAATCTCAAGAGGGGGGAGCACCTGGATCATTATGTTGCTCTTTCATCCAAAATATCCCATAAATCAGCAGTTAAGGCTCCGGTAACGTTTGCTTCAGGTATTAGTATTACCGATCCTAAAATCGCCGGGATTGCCCGGATGCTTGAATCGGATAATCCAATAAACAAACGGGATGCTGCAAAGCGAATTATTAAAAATTACCCAGGCCAGGTTCAGTTACTCAGCCTTGCCGGTCAGCAATTGCAAGAAGGTTATGGTATTCATCCAAATAATCGTTATCATGTTGACGCAATGGCGTTGCTTTGTGACGTCATTGGGGTTTCTGGTAAATCGAAATATAAACCATTTTTGTTAAAAATTGCCAGGCATACCAAAAATCAGAAAATAAAAAGTCATGCCCTGAAAAATGCGAAGTTGTTGTGAGATTGGAACGGGTAGTGGGCGGGATTTCAGGAATCACTAAGAAATATGGTGGTTTTGGTTTAGATCAATTGTAATGGTCTTACCCTCGGAGTTGGGATTTAATGTGAAGGGGCTGCATGGTCTTAATGATAGATTTTTTTTGTTGGATATCCTTGGAGGTTTTTGATAAAAAAATTGGTAAAGGCTGGGTGAAATTGTGCTAAATAGTTAAAAAAACTTGACTTTTTAGGTTGTTTCACGTTACTAATTCCATGTAAATATGGATAAATCATTAAAAATGAGGACGTTGGAATGTTTGTTTTAGCCAATTTTTTAAGCGCCATCGCCATGGTATTGGACTATGCGTTAACTATATATATGTGGATAATTGTTGCCGGGGCTGTTCTTTCCTGGGTGAGCCCCGACCCGTATAATCCCATTGTCAGATTTATAAATACTGTTACAGAGCCCGTGTTATATCAGATTCGAAAAAGACTTCCGGCCAGTTTTGGCGGGCTTGACCTGTCACCCATGATTGTGATTTTAGTGATTATTTTTCTTCAAAGATTTCTTGTGAACAGTCTTTATGGGTTGGCGTTTAAATTGTAGAAAGGAGTTTTCCCATGGGAATAACATCACTGGTTGTAAGGCAAAAGGAATTTACGACCCGGTTGAGAGGGTTTGATGTTCAGGAAGTGGATATATTTCTTGAGGATATTTCGAAGGAACTTGATTCCCAGGGGCAGGCCCTTGAAGATGTAAAACGGGAAAACCACCGTTTATATCTCGAAAATCAGGGATATCTGAAAAGAGAAGATTCCATGAAAACGGCTATGATCCAGTCCCAGAAGGTGCTGGATCAGATGAAGGATAATGCTAAAAAAGAAGCCCAGTTAACCATTGCCAATGCGGGTGTGGAAGCGGAAAAAATTTTAAATTATGCCCATAAGCGGCTTTCCCAGCTCCATAGTGATATTATTGAGCTTAAGCGTCAGAGAATCCAGCTTGAAATGCAGATATCGGCGGTGCTTGAATCCCATTCGAAAATGCTTGAGATGACCAAGGAAGAGAATAAGGCAGCGGACGAAACCGATTCCACCTTAAAATTTATTAAACAGGCCTAAATTTTTCGTTAATCATAGAAAAAGGGTGTCCAAATGGCTGATATTGATGCTTTTTTTAAGCTTATGCACGATCAGGGTGCATCCGATCTTCATCTGGCGTCGGGCCAGCAGCCGGCATTGAGGCTTCATGGTGATATCGAGCGGATCAAGTACGAAGAGTTGTCCAGTGATAAATTGCGGGGGATTCTTTATGAAATTACTTCCCAGGAAAAAATAAAGGTCTTTGAGGAAACAGGGGATGTGGATTTCGGGTATGAAATTCCCGGTTTGGCCAGATACAGGGCCAATTATTTTATGCAAAAGAATGGGATTTCTGCTGTTTTTCGTGAAATTCCCTCCAATGTGTTGACGGCAGAACAGCTGGGTCTGCCCGGGGTGATTTCCAAATTGGCGGACCTGCCCCGGGGATTGGTGTTGGTAACCGGCCCTACGGGCTCTGGTAAATCAACCACCCTTGCCGCCATTATTGATCATGCTAATAAAACCAGGAAAGATCATATTATCACGGTTGAAGACCCAATCGAATTTGTCCATCAAAGTCATAATTGTATTGTGAATCACAGGGAAGTGGGGCTTCATACCCAGACTTTTTCTTCTGCACTTCGGGGGGCATTGCGTGAAGATCCGGATATCATCCTGGTAGGAGAACTCAGGGATCTTGAAACTATTTCCCTTGCTATTGAAGCTGCTTCAACGGGTCATCTGGTCTTTGGTACCCTTCATACTTCCAGTGCGGCCAAAACCGTTGACAGAATTATCGAGGTTTTTCCGTCCACGGAGCAGGCCCAGATCCGCTCCACTTTGTCCGACGGCTTGCGGGCCGTGGTTGCCCAGGTGTTGTTTAAACGTGTGGATAAAAAGGGACGTTGTGCAGCCATGGAGATTCTCATCGCCACTCCGGCGGTTCGGAACCTGATTCGGGAAGCAAAAACCCATCAGATTCCCTCCATGATTCAGACGGGTAAACAATATGGCATGCAGTTATTGGATGATGCTATTATGCAATTGTATCAAAAAGGTTGGATCAGCCCGGATGAAGCCTATGGCAAGGCCAATAATAAGGGCACCTTCAGACCATTTTTAAAACATCCGCCCAGTGATTTTACAGAAGCCTGATTCAGATGAGTAAATTTGATTATTTGAAATATGATCTAGGAAAATGGTATGAAAAAACAGCAGATTGACCATATCCTTTCAAAGATGCTTGATTCCCACACCAATGTTTCGGATTTGAATCTGACACCTGGTAAGCCGCTCCAGGTGGAAAGCTCAGGTCAGTTAGTTCCTGTTAAAATTGAGCCTGACTATGCTATCTTAACTGCCTTTCAAACGGAAGTTTTTGCTTTAAATTTAATGAATAATAATCGGCAATTGACTGAGACTCTGATAAGGGAGGGCTCCTGTGACCTTTCCTATCAGCTTGGTACAAAGGCCAGGTTCAGGGTGAATATTTTTTCTCGTTCCGGTAAGTTTTCCATTGTCCTAAGAAAGCTTGAAACCACGATTCCTACGATTGAAGAGTTGAATCTGCCCAAAAGCTTTTTGCCCATGGCCGAGGAGAAAAATGGGATTATTTTTGTTACCGGTGCTACAGGTTCCGGTAAGTCAACTTCCCTTGCTGCTCTTTTGGATAAAATCAATGAAACCAAGTCTGTCCATGTTATTACCCTTGAAGACCCCATAGAGTATCAGCATTCCCAGAAAAAATCCACCTTTAACCAGCGGGAGCTGGGCATGGATTTTGATACTTTTGCCAGCGGGTTGCGGGCAGCTTTACGCCAGGCACCCAAGGTTATTCTGGTTGGTGAGATGCGGGATAGGGAGACTGTTGAAATAGGGTTGACTGCTGCCGAGACCGGGCATCTGGTCCTGTCCACCCTCCATACTGTGGATGCAGGCCAGACCATCAACAGGGTTTTGGGTATGTTTTCAACTGAAGAGGAAAGACAGATTAGAATCCGTCTGGCCGATACCGTGAGATGGGTGGTGGCCCAGCGTCTGCTGCCCAAGGTGGGCGGTGGCCGGGTGGCTGCCTTTGAAGTCATGGGGACCAATTTAAGGGTAAAAGATTCCATTTTGAACGGGGAGTCCGAGGGAAAAACCTTCAATGATATCATTATGGCCGGCAAGGCCCAGGGAATGATTTCCTTTGATGAGTTTATTATAGCTCTTTTTGAAGAAGGAAAGATTGATGAAGCGACGGCATCAGCCTATGCATCCCGGAAGGATATTGTGGGTAGGGGGCTTGACGCAATAAAGAGTGCCCGGGGGGAATCCACCACCAATATTGATTCCCTTGAAATTGACCGTGGATATGAAGGAGAAAAATAGCCTGTGAATATTACCTGCCCCCATTGCAAAACAAAATTAAATATTCCAGATGACAGGATACCTAAAGATAAAAATTCCTCTTTTAAATGTCCCAAATGCCAGGATAAGGTCCAGGTGTTGACTTCTCAATTGAATTTATCTGCAATGGATCCTGAAAAAAAAGAAAGAACAAAAAGAGAATCCATGCCCCCCCCTGGGGTGTCCTCTCCGGGGCGTGGACAGGCTCTGCTCTGTATGGAAGACTCGTCTGAAAAAACAAAATTTGTGGCTGCTGTCCAGGGGCTTGGATTTCATGTTGAAATTCCTGGTTCCATTTCCGAAGCCTTTAAAAAAATGGCTTATCAGATCTATCCCCTTGTCCTGGTGGATGAATTGTTTGATCAAAATAAGGGTTTTAAGGCCATGTCCATTCATATGAATGAGCTGGACATGTCCCTGAGGCGGCGGATCTGTATGGTATTATTCAGTAACGGTTTGCCAACGGGAGATCCCATGTCGGCTTTGCATTCAAGTGTTAATTATATTGTCGGATCTGACAGGCTGGACCACCTGGAGGATATTTTATCAACGGCTTTAACAGAGCATCAGGATTTTTATACAGTTTATAATGAATCCATGAGAGCGGCAGGCAAGGCGTAAAATTTTATGATTCAAAAATGGTATGACCCTTTTAGTGCTGGTGAGTGGGCCAAGCGGACCTTTTCTTTTTTAAATTTTACTATTTTGATTCTTACCGTGGCTTTCGGGGTGTCTGAATTCAGGTTTGACTGGTGTGAAAAATTGGTGGGAGCCTATCTGGTAACCACAAACGATTTAAGGCCTGAAACCGGTGCCTTGTGGAAAGCCGGTCGACAGACATCCGATGCTTACAAGTCTCTTAATCTTATCATCTCCCAAAGAGAAGATTCTCGCAGAAGTGTTCAAAGAGCAGAATCTTTTCCCCTTCTTGTAAAGAGTCTTGGATCAGGAGAATGGGCTATTCTGGAAAAAGAACAGTTTAGAACTCTGTATCTTTCCCTTTCCCCGGATGTTGCTAGGCAACTTATAGATCCTTCCCATCTGGTTTGGCTTTTGAATGGAAATATTACAGACCGGATTTTTTGTGAAGGCTTGATGGACGGGATAAAAATTTATTTTATTAATTCCCAGAACCGGGTGATCCATCAGATCGATTTAAAAAAGAATACCATTAAAAAGCTTGAATCGGCAAATGCGCCGATAAAAGGCCAGCTTAAGGAAATTGAGGCATTTACAGGTCGTATTTACCCGGCTGAAAATTTTTTTGATGCTGTGTTTAAGCTGCCGCCGGAAATGATTTCAGAACTGATGGTGGATCCTGACTTATTATTAAAACAGGAAGGGACAATTCAACAGGTGGGAATTTGGAATGAAGCCGATGATGGATATATTAAATTGGGGTTTGAGTTTGAATACCGAGGGGAAAGTCAGGTGTTGTTGATCCAGGCCCGGGAGTGGGCGGTGTGGCAGTTAAGTCTGATCTTGAAAGGGGAAAATCAATGAAATTTATTTTACGAGTCATTTCCCTGGTCCGGCTGACGTTTTTTATTTGTCTTGTTGTGGGGGCTCTTGGCATCCTTGGCGGTATCCTTTTAATATTTCATGTGGCCGGGGATCTGCCCAAATTGCCTTCTCCCTTGAGTCGTATTATTGAGACCCCCCAGAGTTTGATCTATGCTTCTTCGGGGCAGGTACTCATGAGTATGGGGGAAAGAAAGGTTGTGCCCCTGGCTATGGTATCAAAGAATTTTATAAATGCCATTGTTGCAACAGAGGATCATAAATTTTTTGAGCACCATGGAATTAATAAACTTCGAACCCTTAAGGGGTTATATGTCACCTTGTTTTCAGCCGGTCGGGTCCAGGGGGCTTCTACGATTACCCAGCAGTTGGCAAAAAATTTATTTTTTAGTTTTGAACAATCCTGGCAGCGAAAATTCAAAGAAATGCTGGTGGCTCTACAGATAGAGTCGGTCAATACAAAAGAACAAATTCTTAGTGCCTATATTAACCAGATCTATTTTGGTGCCGGTGCCCAGGGGATTGAAAAGGCATCCCAGATCTTTTTCGGTAAATCTGCCCTTGAGTTGAATCTGGGCGAAGCTTCTCTTCTGGCAGGCCTTCCTAAATCTCCCACCAACTATAATCCTTTTCGGCATTATGATCGGGCTTTGAAACGACGAGATATTGTTCTGGGAAGGATGGAAACTGTTGGATTTATTTCACATAGTGAGGCCCAGGATGCTGCTGCTACCAGACCCCAACTTTACTCTGGTCGGGGGGATGCCGGAAGCGGGAGTTATTTTATAGATGCCCTGGTCAAGGATCTGGTTCAAACCTATGGTGAAGATGTGGTATTTCATGGAGGGATCAGAGTCTATTCTACCTTGGATACCCGGTTACAATCATTTGCTCAAAAAGCTGTGAAAAATGGCCTCGGAAAAATGGATACCTTGATGGGGCTTGATCCAAAGGAAAAAGACCGTCCCCAGGGGGCATTAATTGCCATTGATACTGGTTCCGGGGCTATCAAAGCCATGGTGGGAGGTAGAGATTATCATACGAGTGAGTTTAATCGGGCTGTGGATAGCAGGCGTCAGGCCGGCAGTGGATTTAAACCCTTCCTTTATTATACTGCTTTTCAAAAGTTAGGTCTGAATCCTGGATCTGTCATGACGGATCAACCTGTATCAATTCCCATTGCCGGGACAAAAGATTGGGAACCCCAAAATTTTGAAAAGCGTTTCAGCGGGAATATGATTTTAAAGAGAGCTTTGACCTGGTCTGTAAACAGCATTGCTGCTCAATTGGTGGCTATGACGGGTCCAGAGGCGGTGACCGCTCTTGCCAGGGCATGCGGAGTGAATAGTCCCCTGGAAAACGTCTATTCAGTGGCCCTTGGCACTTCCCTTGTGAGCCCTTTGGATATGGCAGAAGGGTTTTCTGTCTTTGCCAATCTTGGCATTAAACATAAGCCATTCCTTTTCTGGCGTGTTGAGGATGCATTTGGACGGGTTTTGTTTGAGCGGATTGTTCAGAATCAAAAAGTGTTGGATCCTGCCCTGGCTTTTCAGGTGGTGGATATGATGAAGGCCGTGGTGGATACAGGCTCTGGTAGAACTATCCGGCGGTTGGGTTTTAAACGGCCTGCTGCCGGGAAAACCGGTACCACGGATAGTTTTAATGATGCATGGTTCACCGGGTTTACTCCATCTTTGTGTGTATCTGTATGGACCGGGTTTGATAAAAAGAGAAAACTCAAGGATAATAGAGGAGTGGGGATTACCGGCGGTAGGGGAGCTACACCCATCTGGACCGATTTTATGAGCAATGCCATGAAAGGAGAACCGGAAAGAGATTTTGTTATCCCGAATAATATCCGGTTTGAAAAGGTTGACCCTGTTACCGGATGTGCGCCAAAAGTCGGTGAAGCTGGTGTGTCTGTGGCTCTGAAAACGGGTCAGACTATCTGTGGAGAGGTGGAAAAATGATCCGGTTTATGGGAAATTTGAGTCTCAGACTCTGGATTTTAGCCTTGGTGGCAGGTCCTGTTTGTTTTTATTTTATGCCGTTAATATTGTGGGCTTTTCCAGAAGTTAATCCGGTGGTGCCGGGGGGGATTTTGTTTGTAGTTCTGGGGGCAGTTATTGGGGCATCTTTTGATTTTATCGGCCGAAAACGTATAGAGAGAATAGTCAAAGAAGGGGAGATCTGGGAGCGGGCCGGTATTTTTTCCAAGGCTAGAAAAACATATATTAAAGCTGTTAGAATCTATGATACCTTTTTGTTATCTCCTTTGTTTTCTAAAAAAATTGGGAACCGTTTGACCGGGACCTTGGCCAGGTTTTCCCTTACAGCGGATATAAAAAGTTCCTATCTTCAACTTGCCTCGGCTGTTTATCTTAAATCGAGTCCGGGAGATGAAACTTTAGCTACCCTGTGGCTTACCCAGCTTAAAAAAGATGGTTTGGCCGGGCCAGTTGAACAGGAGGTGCTAACCGCCCTTGCTGATATTCATTATACCCATAAAAGGCTTATGATCCTTTTGGCAGATGTGTTGCTTGATCTGGGACGGATGGATTATTCAGCTAAACGAGTGTACAAGACGCTTTTAGATGATCCGGAGTTGTCCCCGGTAATTAAAACTGTTTTTCAGGAAAAAATCCATGGGCTGCTGGGGGAGCCTGGCGAATCACTGGGACTGGGAGGGCTAGGAGGACTAAGCGAATCAGGAGCACCGAGAGAGCCAGGAGAGTCACTGGGACTGGGAGGGGTAGGAGGGCTAAGAGAACCAGGAGAACTGAGGGATCCAGAAGAACTGAGAGAACCAGTTGAACCAGGTGAAACCCTTGAACGTTATGCGGGTGGCAGGATTATTTCCCTAACCCCCGATTCAATTGGTTTCAAGAAAGGTTTTTTAAATTTGGTTTCAGCCTTTTTCTCTCTGATTTTTGGGTTTATTAAAAGTGTCGTCGGGGGGGTTGGTTCTTTTTTAAGTTTTGGTGTCAATTTTTTTGGGAGGGTAATTGCCCTGGTCCGGGAAAGTGAGCAGGTCGGGTTTTATCTCAAGACAGGGGCCATGGGCCTTTTATCTGTGGGGTTATTATTTTTCATGGGGAGTACCATTTCCCATATGTTGAATTCCCGGGCAGTAAAAAAAGAATCCAAGATGATTGAAAGCCATATTCCCCAACCTTTTACTATTCAGGTGGCCGCATATTTGAAACAAAGCTATGCAAATAAATATGCAGCAGTTTTAAATAAAAAAGGTCTTGCCACCAGCATTGTAAAAGTGGCGGGGGGCGGCAAAACCTGGTATGTGGTGAGAATCTCTGAATTTCCAGATAAAGTTGCCGCCGCTGCCTTTGGAAAAAAGCTTAAGGACAAAAAAATCATAAATGATTTTTTTGTCAGTAATAAATAGGTAAATCATCCATAATTAAAGAAAGGCGGACAAGATCAGAGGTTGATCACCTTGTCTGCATATTGCATGGCCGTGACAATATCCAGCATATTGGTGGTCTGGCCCACTTTTTTTTCTTTCATCAGTCTTAGATGGGTCAGGCAGGCTCCGCAGACAAGAATATTAATATGGTCTGTTTCCAGATCCTGGAGTTCTTCTAAAACTGCCGAATTCATTGTGGTTAATTTTACCCCGTGGTTTACAAACACAAGTTGCCAGAGCTCTTCTCCCATTTCTTTCAGTGTTTTAATAAAATTAGTCATGAGTTTTTCTCCCAGCTTTTCATCTCCTTTGCCGATTTGGGTGCCGGAGATCATGACCATTATCTTTTGGGAAGATCCCGGGATGGGAGCTGTGGTAGGATCTGGTTCCAATTTTTTTGCATCTGCGGCATCTTTTTTGCCTTCCACGGAGGAAAAGATACCATTGGAGTCAACCGAGACCTCAAATCCGTTAAAGTTTAAAAAACGGCTGAGATTTTCCACGGCCGCATCATTATCAACAAGGATACGGATCTGGCTAAGTGCATTGGATTCAAGGAGTTTTTTTGTTTGCAGTACCGGGGCCGGGCATTCCAATTTTCGACAATCAAGTTCTTTTATCATATCACTCTTCTTTTTATAATTATGAGTTTGGTTCATTATTTTAAAGAGGGAGGGGGATGAAGTCAACTAGAGATATCTAATATGGATTCATAAGTTTATTTATATTTTGAATGGTGAAAAAAATTTGACATCGGACCCGGGGATGCTCATTATCAGGACTAAACAAAAAATTATCAAAGGAGATAGAATATGATTATTATTTCAAATGTGACTTATCCACCAGAAGGTACTCGGGAGATAGCTAATCGTTATCTGAAAGCTCCGGCTTTACCAGGGTTTATCACCAAAAAAGGGCCATATATTTCAGCAAGCAACACCCAGGGGATGCATTCCATCACCTATTATGAACTGGAGAATGATCGGCTGGCAGATGGGCTCAAGGCTATTGGTGACAGCTTGGCTATCTATTTTGGTGTGCCGGGCTACAAATATGATATTAAACCCTATTTTGAGCTGGAGGAAGGTCTAGGAATTCTGGGATTGTGATTTTCGATTAGTTTTTATCGCCCAGCCACAGATGGTTTCAAAGTCGGAGAATTTCCACCCCAGGGGAAATTCCCGGCATTGAAATGGTTTTATTGAATTGATTTTACAGCCGATATCGGTGAGAAAAATACAGCTTTTATCCTCTTTTTCAATTAAGGATAGACCGGTGCGATCCTTTGTTAAAATCGTATAGTCGGCAATAAATTTGTGAATATCTATTTTTAAAAATGAAGCAATTGCATCGGGTTCATTTTCCCTAAGTCTTACATAACCAGTCTCTTTACAGCATGCATGGCATTTCATACAATGAAAATTTGATAGAGCAATGGTCATTTTGTTTATCCTTTTAAACAAATAGTGTTAAATTGGGAGTTTCCAGGGTCTCGGGAGAATCTTTTAATAATAGGTTTATATTTGTGCGGATCTCTTCCATGGTGTTGGCCTTTATCAGTTTTTTTAATATGGACTGGGAAAATTTAAAATTGGCACAAAAATAGGGGGCAAATTTTTTAAACATTTTTACGGCAAAATGATCGTCATAATGTTGGCTTAACAGATGGGTGAGGCGCATGGCAGTGGTATGGTAGATATCATCTCCCGGTAATATCCCCTTTGTCCACTGGGCAAAAATCCAGGGTCGTGCCACGGCCATTCTTCCCAGGGAAAGTCCGTGGCAGGCGGTTTGGTTCACCATTTTAATCCCATCGGCAATGTTAAATAGATTGCCGTTACCAAAAACAGGTATGGAAACTGCTTTGTTTACCAGGGTGATGATATCCCACCGTGGGGGGCGATTTCGTCTGTCAGGGGCCACCCGTGGATGGAAGGTTAAGGCATCAGCCCCGGCATCTTCAAATCTTTTTGCCATGTCGATTGCAAATTGAGGATTGTTTTCCCATCCGGTTCGAAATTTTACAAAGACAGGACAAGAAACCGCTTGTCTCACTGCTGCTACAATTTTTACGGCAAGATCAGGATTTTTTAAAAGGGCAGCTCCGCATCCTTTTTTACAAATAGCAGCCACGGAACAGCCAAAATTAAGGTCCACACCAAAAAAACCTTCGGCCTCAATGCGGCGGGCAGCAGTTGCCATGCTTTGGGGTTCAGACCCGAAAATCTGGCAGACCAGAAAGGCAAGCTCAGCCTGTTGCCAGGTAAATACATTGGAGATTAATGGATTTTCATGGGGCACTGCCCGGGCGCTGCACATACCGGTAAATAAAAGACCAAATCCGCCAAATTCTGCTATAAGTTGCCTAAGGGCAACGTGCCCTAATCCTGCCATGGGGGCCAGAACCATGCGATTACCGATGGTTTTATTACCGATGGGCAGGGAGGTGTTCAGATATCGGGCCAATTGTTGGTTGGTTGTTATAGTTGTCATGTGAGTTTCAGTATTTTGTCGGGTTATTTATTTTAGTATAATATCAGGTTAAAAAGTGGGTATATAACTGAAATTTAAGGGGTTTGTCAATAGAATAGGATCAATGGAACAGGGTCAACGCAAGTAAAAACTGATTGTAAGTCATAAAATTAACCTTGGATGGCCGGATGATTTATACTTTGTCATCGGCAAATTTAATCGAAATTTCTTTAAATTGTTCTTTAGATTCTAAAAAGCTATCCAGAATATCCGGATCAAAGTGGCTACCCCTTCCATCTATTATTATTTTGATTGCAGCTTTATGGGAAAGTGGGGGACGGTAAACCCGATTGGAGACCAGGGCATCATATACATCTGCGATAGCCATTAATCGTCCGGATAGGGGAATATCTTCTCCGCTAAGCTTTTGGGGATAACCGCTTCCGTCCCATTTTTCGTGATGGGCATAAATAATATCCCTGGCAACTATAATAAAATCAGGGCTTTCAAGAACACCGCAGTATTTTTCTGCCCTGTCCAATGCCTCTTTGCCCAGGGTTGTATGTGCCTTCATTATTTCAAACTCTTCATCTGTAAATTTGCCCGGTTTTAAAAGGATCCGGTCCGGAATCCCTACCTTGCCAATATCATGAAGGGGAGCTGTTTTAAAGAGCAGTTCTATATAATTTGGTGTCAATATTTTTGCAAAGCGAGGATTTGTCTCCAGGTGTTGTGCCAGTATTCTGATATAGTGCCTGGTGCGCATGATGTGACCACCGGTTTCATTGTCCCGGGTTTCTGCAAGGGATGTTAAAGAGTGTATGGTGACTTCCTGGGTGATGGCCAGTTCTCTTGTGCGTTCCCATACCCGTTGTTCAAGCAGCTCATTATTATTTTTTAATTCATGGCGGATTACAGCCAGTTCCAAATGGGTTTTTACCCTTGCCTTCACCTCGCTTATTTCAAAGGGCTTTGTTATATAATCAACCGCTCCCTCTTCAAACCCCTTGGTTTTGTTTTTAAGCGAAGTAAGCCCGGTCAAAAAAATGATGGGGATGGATTTATACACAGGGGAATTTTTCAACCTGTGACATACCTCATATCCGTCAATTCCAGGCATATTAATATCCAGAAGAATCAAGTCCGGCTTTTCTTTTTTTACGGTTTCAAGGGCTGACTCGCCATCCAGCGCTACACTGATGTCATAATCATTTTCAAGGGCAGAAACTAGAATATCAATATTAATGACGGCATCGTCAACTATCAGTACGGTACAATTATTTAATTTTTTCATAATGTGCTATTATCCCGGAGTTTTGTTTCTACGATCTCCAAAGTTTTAAGACTGTCTTTAAAATTATATTTTGAAATTTGATTATCCAAAAGTTTTATTTTTTTTGCAAAAGCATCGGGTATTTTTAATTTTTTTATTTCTTGTATAAGTTTTTTGCACTCCTTGGGCTTGCTGGCTTTGATAAAGGGTTTATATTTTTCTATAAGGTTCAGCAAACTTGTCGATTCATCTCCAATTACTTGTTTGACCGGTTCGCATGGTTTGTCATCTATAATCTGTTCCAGGGTTGCTCTGGTTGCATCTAATTCTTTTTCAAAGTTCTTGTGCAGGTTGTGATGGGAATGGGTTCCATCAAGTTTCAAGGCAGCCTCGAAATCTTTTGTGATCTGGAATAATTTTATTGCACTCACATTGCCTGAGATTCCTTTAACATTATGGAGCAAAGAGAGAGCATAATCAATATTATTATCCTTAAGGGCTTTTTTGATCTTTTTTCCCATGGTCTTGCAGTCTTGTTTGAAAAGCTTTAGGAGGTCTAAGTATAAACCTCGATCGTTAGATACACGTTTAAGGGCTTCTTGGATATTAAATCCTGGAAGCGATTCCGGAAGGTTAAAATGCTTATTGTCGTTAATTTGTGGTTGTATTCTTTTTGTCGATGTTTCTTCAAAGGGTCTTTTGGGATTTATCCATTGGAGTATTGCGGCAAAAAGTGTGTCTGGATCAATAGGTTTGGTAATATGCCCATTCATCCCGCTCTCCAGCGATTTTTCGTGGTCACCGGTCATGGCATGGGCTGTCATTGCCAGAATGGGAAGGTTTTTTCCCCGGGGTAATAGTCTGATTTTCTGGGTCGCGGTATATCCGTCCATTGTCGGCATTTGAATATCCATAAGAACTAGATCAAAAACATGTTCTGTTGCCGCATTAACTGCTTCTTTTCCGTTGTTGGCAATGGTGACGCAAAGCCCTTCCCGTTCCAGGAGTTCAAAGGCAACCTGTTGGTTTATGACATTGTCTTCAGCCAAGAGAATACGGGCACCTTTTATCCTTTTAAGATCCTTTCTTTCCGTGGAAAAATTCTGCATATCATCTGTTTGAGACTCAACCTTTTGTCCGTAAACCATTGCTATCGTCTCAAATAGTATTGACGGGCTAATCGGTTTTAGTAAAAAGGCATCAAGTTTGTATTGTTCAACTTGAAATTTAATATCTTCCCGCCCGAATGCACTGACCATGATAATTTTTGGTCGATGTTGTAATGTTTTGTCGTCAAGAATTGTTTTTATTGTCTCTATTCCGTCCATCACCGGCATTTGCCAGTCCATGAAGATCAGGTCAAAGGGCTCATTTAAATCGGTGTTTAATAATTTTTTTATTGCTTCTTGACCGGAAAAGGCCAGGGTAACAGTAAATAACATTGTGGTTAGATAGTCTTCTAAAATCCGCCCGGCGATCTTATTGTCATCCACCACAAGAATTTTCAGGCCCTTAAGATCATCTATATGGGGAAATGTCATTAAGGGTCGGGTTGCCGGGCGGCCGAAACAAGCGGTAAAATAAAATTTGCTGCCGATACCAGGTTGGCTCTCAATCCATATTTTCCCATCCATCATCTGTACAAGTTTCTTGCAGATTGCCAGGCCAAGTCCGGTACCCCCGAATTTGCGGGTGGTTGATTCATCGGCCTGGGTGAAGGATTCGAAAAGACGGTTGAGCTGGTCCGGTGACATGCCGATACCGGTATCTTGTACCATGAATAGCAGTTTTATCAGATCATCATTTTCTTTTTTAATGCTGACGTTGATAATGATCTCTCCTTTTTCAGTAAATTTAACAGCGTTGTTCATTAAATTCAGCAGGATCTGGCCAAGGCGTAAAGAATCACCTTTTAATTTCTGGGGTACATTTGTTTCTATCTGAAAAATAATTTCAATATTTTTTTCTACAGCCTTGAAGGTGACGATATCAGATAGGTGGGATAATGTTTTTTCAAGGTCAAAATTAACTTTTTCCAGAATCATTTTGCCAGCCTCGATTTTGGAAAAATCCAGGATGTCATTGATGATTTTCAGTAATGAATGAGCAGACCAGCTTACTTTTTCCAGATAGTCGGATTGTTTTGCCGTCATTTTGGTTTTCAGTGCCAGATCGGTTAATCCGATGATGGCATTCATGGGTGTTCTGATTTCATGGCTCATTTTGGCTAAAAAATTGCTTTTGCTTTGACTTGCCTGAACCGCTTCTTCCCGGGCTTCGACCAATTCCGCTTCCGCTTTTTTTAATTCTGAAATATCTCTGAATGCTACAATCATTCCCCCTCGTTCACCATTTTCTTCATCAAAAATAGAAGCAGAAACCTGGATATCAAGGGTGTTACCGTTCTTGTCGTATCTTTGGGTTTCAAATAAAACATTTTCACCCTTTATGGTTTTCATGACAGCGTTCCGGGTTTTTTCAACTTCTTGGGGGGGGACAAAATCTAATTTCCGGTCTATAATTTCATCCAGGGTCCAGCCAAATACCGCTATAAATTGACGATTTAAGTATAGAACCCGGCCTTGTGTATCGTATACCACGATGGGATCTGGTACTGCATCCATGATTTTATGAAAATATTGTTCGGAAAGTCCCCTCGCCATCTTAATTCTCATCTATTTATAGATTATTTGTTAAGAATACTATTTTAGACAACGGTGTTTGATTTTCGTAAATATAACACCTTATTATTATCATAAATATTGTTTTTTTGAAATAGGAGCGAAATTTTCCAAATTCATCACTTAATTTTTTAATAGATCTCTCCAGAGTCAAATCGGTTTTTTTTATTTGACTTTCACTACATTCTTCTATAATTTTTTTTAGAAAATTGAAGTAATATATCGGCTTTGTTTTTTTCTTTTATTTTTAATTTGCGAGTCGGTTGACAGGGCTTTTGTATAGGTTGCTTTCCAGCTGAATCGCTATTTAATTAAGGGAGTTATTATGTTTAAATGCAACTTCTCAATAAGTGCAGGGAAGGAACTATATTGAAAATTGGCCTTCCATCTTCATTTTTATCAGATTTGGCAATAGCGGTATTTGGTTCTTGTTTTCAATACGATCTATGAGA
>JAAELK010000374.1 GCA_024226935.1 Desulfobacteraceae bacterium | reverse complement strand
CTCTGAAACAATTGGAGATACTTCTTCTTTAGACATTTTGAGGATTTGGCCTATGGTTTTCATGCACTGAGTATAGTATAAAAAAAGGCCAATGTCTAGATTTTATTTAAGATTTCCCCACATTTATTGAGAAGTTGCCAATATTTGAACCAGTATGTTGAAAACACTAAAGATAGTTGCAAAGATTACGAAGATGAAGAGAACATCAAATACGCCCTGTTTTCAGATAATTCTAGTAGTTTTTCAAATGACAGGAAATATCAAGCACTCAGAGCTGAAATCACCAGAATTATCCATCAGCTTGTTTATATCCATTACTGGCTGTACAAAACCCAAGTTTTACACGGCGATCTCCACATGGGCAACATAAAGGTCATAACCGATACAAACAACTTTCCCATTGTCAAAGCATTTGATTTTGGTAAATCAAAAATCGGATGCTCAAGAGATGAAAGCTTTAAGGATTTACAATACTTTTGCAACAGAAAAGCAGTAAGTGGTTATCTTGAAACTTTCAGCCGAAACAAGACACGTAAAGATTGCTCTGTAAAGCAAGCAAAACACTATCCTCTGCATCGGCTATCCATGCTCCTGCTGGAAGGCAGACACTCAAAGGATTATGTTTACCAGCGCATAGATGACTATGGTAACAATTTGCTCGATGCCCTTAGAAATGGTAATTTTTATTCCAGAACAGGACTCAACAACAGAATAATGCTTTTCCAGGCATTTTCAAATGATATTGCATCCATATTCTACTATCCGGAAAACAATAATTGTATGATGGGAACCAGGGCATTGAATCAATTAAAAGAACTGAACAGACAATGTATTTTGGGGATGAGTAATTGGGGCTTCCTGCACAATGAAAAAGCAAACAGGTTACTTTCACCCTATAATAAAATTTGCGAAATGAACCAAATGAACTTCAGACAATATAATAAATACCTGAAAACAATAATAACATATGCTATAGCTCGCAGAAACCCCCTGGGATTTTCCAGAACGCAATCAGGCAAAGCCTGCTTAAAGACAATTAACCGATCACCGGAAATAAAAAAAATCATCGGCAACTATCTCGGATTTAACCTCAAGCATAAGGCTGCGACCTATGACAACCTGTCAAGCTATGTAAAAAGCGCTTGAATAACTTAAACCTATCTTTTTATAACCCAGGCGCGTCCGGCACATTTATAATCCGGACATGCCTGGCACCTTGTGAATAAAAAAAATATATCCAGGGAACAAAATTAGATATTGACCTGCTCCCAACAAGGTGCTATAAAATCCTGGTTCTTTTGGGGAGGAGTGGCCGAGTGGCTGAAGGCGGCGGTCTTGAAAACCGTTAAGCGTCAAAGCTTCGTGGGTTCGAATCCTACCTCCTCCGCCAAAAACATTACGGAGAAATGGCCGAGTGGCTGAAGGCGCTCGCCTGCTAAGCGAGTATGGGTGTTATAATCCATCGAGAGTTCGAATCTCTCTTTCTCCGCCATTAACAATACTTTGGGCTGGAAGTCAATATGACTACCGGCCTTTTTTTTTGAGTATGTAAGCCATTATGTAAGCCAATTTCTGTGAATCATTAATTCAAAAAGTTTTTCATTCAGAAGGATTGGTACAGACCACCCGGGAAAAATAAAACAGAAAAAAGCTTATCAAAGAACCCAGTTAAAATCCCCCCTGGGATAGTCTGCCCCAGGAGAAATAAAAAGGTTTTTATGGCTATCCATATATATAAAGGTGCCATAGATTCGCATGCGCTCACACGCGTATTGGAATTTTTTTTGGTTAGACACCCCCTCTCAGAAAAAGGTGAGAAGGTGAGGAAATAAAAAAAACAGGAACAATCCTTTATAATTTCCGATAGTTGGAAGCAATTGTAAAAGGTAAGAATTTGGTAAGAAAAGGTAAGAATCTTACCTTTATTTATTACTTTTATACTAAATATAACATACTGAAATCATTGAACCTTACTTTTTCCCTTACCAAATATTACCAAATCCTCACCTTTTTGGTAATAAACTTTTCTCTTGTTAATTCAGTGAGTTGCCATTGATATTTGCAACTTCCTCACCTTCTTACCTTTTTCTGAGAGGGGGGGGGGTACCCCAGTTGTTTTTTTTTGAATTTTTCTTAAATTGGAGTGTTTATAAATAAATTATGAACAGGCAGGACGCCGTAATTTCATTTAACACGTTGTTTCGCTTTCAGGAGCTACAATAATACTTTCCAATATTTCTTTGTTATATTTTGAGCACTTGACTATTATTAATGGATTGTTTCTTTTTATCTGTGTTTCATATTGAATATCAACAATATCAGATTTAGCACAAGCAAGCTCAAGAGCTAAATTTGATAAAAGATTTTTAAAATCTGCATCTATCATATTCTCACTCTTTTTTCTCAATTGAGATGTTAATGATATTGCCTTATCGATAGTCGATATTAAGTCGGTCATGAAACCTCCTTTTAAAAAAATCAGCCAATTAAAGATTTGCAAAAAAGTTTTGCTGTTGTGTCTGCGTCATACGTGAAATTTTCTCGATAAACTTTTTGGGCAAATCTTTGGCGGACGGGCTTAAAGTATGAGAAAAAGAGAGATCCATGACAAAGGTGTGTCCACACATGGGATTGCCACAACAACAGTACAGTTTTCTGTATCGGTCGGATTCTTCGGATGTGGACTGTATGATGGCCGTTTTTTTACATTTATTGCACTTGATTCGCATATCCAGATTCCTTTCTTTTTAGTACTATTTTATACTGAATATTCAGGCTCGTCAAAGGTTATATGCTGCTTTGGGTGCAGGTTTTCATTAATTTGTTCAAGATGTTTTCTCAAGGGTTTTATCTCATTTTCTTCATACACCAGGGCAGCTTTTGTGATGTCTCCGGTTCCGGCTCGGGATTCTGTGGGAACGATGCTGGCAAGAGCCGGGGGGATCCGGTGAGCGGCTATGATATCGTCCCGGGAAATGTTCTTGATTTTTTCGAGTTCATCTTTTGTGGAAAAGTCCCCCACGGGGATGATCTGGATATCCTCTTTCCGGCCATTGGGAAGATGTAAAAACAGATTTCGAAAATTGCCCAATTTTTTTGAAGACTTTACAGCATCCCTGATATTACCCCTTGTTTCATCATCCATGGAGGCACTTGCAGAATAAAAAATATAGCCCACATGGGCACCATTGAGATAATATCTTCTACGGAACATTGTGGCGTCTTCATTCAAAAGCATTGATTGGATTGCTCCCAGATATGAAGGGATTCCATAAATTGTCTGGGAAACATCATAGTTTTTTATATGCACGACTTCACCGGGTTTAAATTCGGTCCTGGATCCGTTTGAGTTAAGCATACAATATTGATCCGGCTCTTTCATTCTGCGCATGTTGATTGCGGGCAGGTGTTTTAAATAAACTGTTTCCCCGATAAGATTTTTTATTTTTTGACAATATGAATTCATGAACGTGACATAATCGGTGGTAAAAGGATGCATCTCTTTATAAGGAAGAGCCTGCGATCCGGTAAATACCTTTATAATCATATTTGTTTTAAACTCTAAAAGCGGAGCATGGTAAGCGTTGGCACCTCGTAGTCTTGCAAGCCCTGTTAAGGGCACCGGTGGACTGTAATATGTGCCGTTGTCCAGGAGAAACACCCCCAGGGAATCGGTCAAGTTACTGTCCAGAACAGGTTCAGGATCCCCAAATGAAAAAGCCATTCCTTTATCGCCCAGGTTGGTTTCCTGCATTTGGTTTTTCTTTTTTCTTTTTTTTACCATGTCTGCTCCTTAAAGTATCTCTGCGGTTGATTTTGCCATTTGATTATGGGCAATGGGTTCGTTTGCCAGGGCGTGCATAATTGACCAGGCCACATCTGCATGACCCGTGGTATTTGTCCGGTTGGCGGCATAGGTGATTTGACCGCCGGGGGTCATGATTTTACGGATAGTTAAAAAAGCGTGGGTAATTGTGGTTTCCTGGGCATCCCATAAAATTCTGTTTGCCCCGATAATCTCCTGGGCTTTTAAAACCATAGCGGTTTTATTGCCGATTGAATAATGGATGGGGGTTGCCTGGGGATAAAAGGTTTTAATGGTATCAAAAACTCCCAGTCCCGGGCCTGTAACATCAGTGCCCATGTAGGCAAAATTGTATTGCTGACAAAGTTTTTTGATTTCTGCGGCTTGCCAGGGAAAGCTTTTATTTATCCACTTAAAACGTTTGATAACCCGGAACTTGCCTCCCGGGATCAACGGTGGCAGCAAGATTACAAAACTTGCATCGTCCCTGGATCTGCTTGGATCATAACCTCCCCACACAGGTAAATTACCCACGGGTCTTGGGGCGTTATGATCAATATCCGTCCATTGACTGATATCTGCGGCACATTCTTCAAGATCGGCAAATCTAAAAACCCCGAAAGTATCATCCACAAACTGACACATAAAAAGATTTTTGAATTCGTCTGGACTGTATTCCAGTAAAAGATTTGCTTTATCAAAAAGATCACATCCGCCCGCCTCGGCATCGTCCAGGGTAATAATTTTACGCCAGGAATTATCCGGGCATAAAATCCCAGATTGCATCTGCTTAAATCCGGGGAACTCAACTCTCTTTTTTTTAAATCTCTGGTTGTATCGTTCCCCTGTCCACAGATCATAGGCATCATGGGTGACAGCCGACGGGGTAGAAAAAATGGTTTTACGCCATTTTTTGTGGGTAGCCATTCCTGATGCTACTTTATAAAGTTCGTTAAATTTTTGGATCCAAAAGAACTCATCTATATAAACGTCCCCGGTGTAGCTTTGTGCCGACTTGCTGTTGTTTGATAAAAAATGCAGTTCGGCTGGGCCTTTATTTGTATGTAAAACCATTGGATTGCCAGTGAGATCAATATCAAAATTTTGCTGGGCAATGGAAATGATATATCGGCGGAACACTTCGGCCTGGGCACGGGTAGCTGATAAAAATATTTTGTTACGGCCTTCCAGGGCTGCATCTTCAAAAGCCTCCTGGGCAAAGTACCAGGTGGCTCCAATCTGCCGGGATTTGATCAGCATCCGCATTCTATGAAGTCTTGCTTCCCGGAGGGCCATCTGATATTCAAAATAATTTTTGTGCAGCTTTTCTTTAAAATCGTTGGCAGTCAGGCGGGTGACATCATTTTTTCTTTTTTTTGTGTTTGATCTTTTCCGGTTCCCTCCCTTTTTATTGTTTCCAGATTCTTGCCCTTCACTATTTGATTGATTACGAATAGCCCGAAGACGGACCAAAGAATCAGTAAGACTTTTTATCTCAAATAAATCCAATTCGGTTTTAGGATCTTTTTCCGCAAGCAGGGCCAGACGTCTTGAAAATGATTCTTCTACGGTTTCATGGGATAAAAGATTATCCCATTCTCCTTTTGTTCTCCAATCGTAAACTGTACGTGGGGGAATATTTAAGATGTCAGCTATCTCTTTGGGCTTGTGTCTACGCAGGTATAGTCGTTTTGCAGCGTCCAAGATTTCTGGCTGGTAATGACTCAACATTTTTGTTCTCCAATCTTAAAATTAACGGGCAAACGGCTTTTTCTCTACAATAGCAACGGCAAAGAAAATGAAGAATGATTTCCATTCATAGAACACGAATTTAGGAATGGTTTTCGTGTACAAGCACAAATCAGTTTTTTATGATGTAGATATTTAAGATTTATAAATATGGAAAAAAGGAGAAGTTTATGCCCGCCTCCCTTGCTACAAACTGGAAACGTATCGCACAATCCGGCCCCACCGTTGACGGGCGGGAAATCAAACCTGAATGGCTTACACAAATGGCTGAAAGCTATGATCCCAAAGTTTATACAGCAAAAATCTGGATCGATCATATGCGGTATGCTTCATACGGATCTGTAAAAGCCTTAAAAGCAGAACAGGACGGGGATGTGGTAAGGCTCTTTGCTAAAATCAGCCCAAGCCGGTCACTATTGCAAATGAATCAGGTGTGGGAAGAGTATCTGCATTTTTCCATTGAACCCATGGAAAATTTTGCCAAAACAGGCAAATGCTATCTGATGGGTCTTGCAATGACGGATTCTCCGGCAAGTCTTGGCACCGAAGAAATGAGATTTTCCCAGGCCACAGGCCGGACGTTTTCTGCCAGGTATCCCGGTGAAAAAGTGCCAGACCTTCGGGAAATGGGCAATGAGGATCAGCAGGTGGAGAATTTCATGGAAAAACTGGGTCGGATGCTTTTCCAGACAAACAAAAATGACCAGGACAAACAAGGAGAGGAACCCATGGACAAAGTGCAATTTAAGGAATTAACAGACTCTTTAAATCTTTATCATCAAAAAGTGGACGACCTTGCCACAAAAGTTGAAAAATTTATGGCCGGGGATGACACCGGGGCCAAAGATGGCAACGTAACAAATGAACCAGAAACTGCCACCGACAAAGCCGCACCCGCTCAGGATCAGTTCACAACCTTGGAAACTAAAGTGGACGACCTTGCAGGAAAATTTGACACTCTTCTTGGACGTATGGAAAAGACCGCCCCAGGTACCACCTTCGGGGATACAACCCAAGGGGCCGACGACAAAGACGAACTTTTATAAAGTCCGGGTAACAAGGTAAAGGGCAGAAAAAGAACTTTCATAAAGTCCGGGCTTTCCGGCAAAGGAGAAAAAATAAAAAATGGACAAAAAAACCAGACAAATTTTTGGACAGATGACAGGCCGGATTGCAAAGACCTATGGCGTTACAAATGTAACAGAACAGTTCACCGCCACTCCTTCGATTGAACAACGTCTCCAGGATAAAATTGTAGAGCAAAGCTCTTTTTTGTCCCGGATCAACGTGATCACCGTAAGAGATATGGAGGGTGAAAATATTTTAGGATCTGCCTCCGGCCCTGCTTCCGGGCGTACGAATACAAACGTGGAAGGCAAGGAAAGAAGCCCGAAAGATTTACTCGGCCTCGATGCTTTTAAATATAAACTGTACCAGACAGATTCCGATGTTTACATGAAGTTCTCCACCCTGGACGTCTGGTCAAAATTTAAAGATTTTGCCCAACGGTATGCAAAGTATGTCCAGCAGCGCATAGCAAACGACCGGGAAATCATAGGTTTTTTTGGGGAAGATGCTGTAGCCGATACTAATCTTACAAATTTTCCTTTGATGCAGGATGTCAACAAAGGCTGGATGCAGTACATGCGTGAAAACCTT
>JAAELK010000373.1 GCA_024226935.1 Desulfobacteraceae bacterium | reverse complement strand
CCCTGGGGCCCTACCAGATTTTAGGTGGTGAAAAAAGTTTTAAAGCTATTTTTTTAATCAAGGTGGGTCAAAATTGGGTTATAAAAGGGGGTCATTTTTTGGTTGTAAATTCTAAATTTCAGACAGTAACGGTAAATACGGTTTTTTCTGTTATCCAAATGATAATGCTGCAGGGGAGTTTACCTGGGTACCTACCTCGGTAAGCTGTAAAGTAACTGTACATAACTATAAGTAGAAAAATCATAAAATAAGGCAGTGAATATTCAAATTAAAATTTGCTATTGGGATAGCTCCCCCCCCGGCTACCCGATATTTCATCGGTGATGTTCGATGGTTAAACAACAATACAACTTGGAGTATAAATGACAAATATAGAAATTAGTAAGGCAACTGTTGATGATGCGGCTTTGATATTAAAATTTGTCACTGAATTAGCAACTTATGAAAAAGCTGAGCACGAAGTGGTTGCAACAGAATCCGATATCAAAAACTCACTCTTTGGTGAATCTCCCACAACACAGGCTGTCATATGCCATGTTGATGGTAAGCCTATTGGTTTTGCAGTCTATTTCTTTAATTATTCAACCTGGCTTGGTAAAAATGGCTTGTATCTTGAGGACTTGTATGTCTCTCCTGAAAATAGAGGAACCGGTGCAGGTAAAGCCTTGCTAAAACATCTGGCTCAAATCGCACTTGAAAATGGTTGTGGCCGTTTTGAATGGAATGTTCTTGACTGGAATGAACCGGCGATATCATTTTACCAATCTATCGGGGCTAAACCACAAAATGAATGGGTAGGGTATCGACTGGCCGGTAAAGCTCTTGTAGCATTTGCTGATTCGTAAAATGAATATCTCTATTTCGCCTCATGTCACGTCCAACAATACAAATGCAACCGATGCTTGTACCTCGCCCGGCTGATTTGCGGCGGTGGGCTTCTATCTTTAAGGGAAAATATATGAATCTTATTGAACGGCTTAATAAAAAAGAATTATCGGAACTTTTAAGTAAATGTTGGATGACTCATGATGGAATGTGGTTTTATAATTGTTTCCTTGAATTTGGTATTGATAAAGCAAATAAACTAAATAAAGCAGCAATAAGCTCATTAGCTATTATTGAGATAAAACGATTCAAAAAGGCCCTTGGTATAAAAGGGGACAAAATAGAAACATTTGAAGATTTCAGAAATTTCTTTACATCAATCTCTGAAGTTCTCATACCTGAATTCATGAATGTGAACTGGAGTTTTCCAGAAAACAACATAATGCGCTGGGAGTTTAATGATAAAAAATGCTTTGCATATAATGGGATGAAAATGCTTGGTGTGACAGACAAATATGAATGTGGCCCTATCTATAGAATAGAATGCTGGCTCAATGGTTTGGGTATCAATTACGAAATCACTCCTGTGATTGAAAAATGCATATCTCCTAACGAAGGAAAATGTTCTGGTAGTTTTAAATTGGATTTTGTTTAGAAAACTTCATTGCCAAATTGGGTAGCCGGGGAATGAATTTTCACCCATAGCTCTTACAGATATTAATCCTTGCTCAGATAGCCATTTATTGGCCATACACGCCTTGTGTTGCCATGGTTCTGACAAGATGCCATGACCCTTTACCGAAACTTAGAAACTATATCGGGCAAAAGCCTTTGGCAGAACAGTATGTATATCAACATGGCATGCATTATATTTCTGCTAAAGTCGAGAATAAAACAATGAACAAGAATCCGAGAATGAGATTAGGATAACGTTTTTGGCTCCAAAATCAGCACTTTAAAAATTTTAATGTTAATCTCAACAAAGAAAATGCTTGCACGCTCGTTTTTTTGTACGCTATAATGTACAATAAATAAACTTATATGAGGTGTAAATATGCAGCGATTAAAAATAGACCAGGATATAAAGCCCCTGTCAGAAGTAAGAACTAGTATCGCAACTTTTATAAAACAAATACACAATACTAAAAGACCAGTTATAATTACTCAACATGGGAAAAGTGTTGCAGTTCTATTAGGTGCTCTTGAATATGAAGCTATGCAAGAAAAAATTGAGCTTTTAACAGAAGTTCAAACATCCATAAGCCAACTGGAAAATGGTACAGGGGTAGAACATGATGATGCCAAAGAAACCATACTGAAACGTATCCTGAGATGAAGATTGTTTGGTCTCCATTAGCAATCGATAAAACTTCTGAAATTGCAGACTATATAGCTAAAGACAAACTTTCCGCAGCAAAAAAATGGGTTGGAACAATATTTTCAAAAGTTGATCAATTAAAAGAGTCTCCTGAAATCGGGCGGATTGTACCTGAAATTAATAAAAGTCAATTTAGAGAGATTCTTTATGGGAATTACCGTATCATTTATCGCATCGAAAAAAATCAAATATCAATTCTAACAATACGGCACTGTAAGCAAATATTACCAATAAATGAAATTATGACCTAATCGGGTAGCCGGGAGTTTTAATCCCCCTGACCACCTCACAGCCACCACAGAAACCCAGACTTTGTGCCGGAACAGGCCGCCATCCTCTATGATACGCTGCTGTGGGAAAGGCGGACTGTCATTTGTTTGATGCAAAAGATTTAAATAACTTTGGTGTAAATTGGATGGAACGTAATTTTCGTTGTTTGGAGGATAGGAAATAAACAAATACTGGAATTGGGTTGTGGACCACAGTATTGTGCTTGTAATTATTCTGTTATACTTTTAAAAAAGCTTATTTTTTCGTCTATACATATTTTTTTTTAATATGAAATTGACGTTCTAAAAAAAACAAGAAAAATGAATCGGATAATACCGGTTATTTGGAAACGAACATCATTTTAAGGAAAGATTCCTATGCATTCCACTGAAACGAGACTGAAATCCCTGGCATTAAGTTTAGGTGCCGATCTGGTTGGTGTTACCACAAGAGAGCTCCTTGCTGACGGGCCTCCCTCCGCCGATCCGCGCTACCTTCTGCCATCTGCAAACTCAGTTATTTCTTTTGCGCTGTCTCTGGATAGAAAAATCATACAAGACTTCATCAGCAAAAAAAAGTGGCGCCCTCACTGTGACAACCGAAAAACCATTGCCCAGATGCTTTATACGATCGGAGATACGCTTGCCGAACAACTACGATCGGAAGGATACGAAGCCGTCAATGTAGACCTCAACAACAACTACCGACCTGAGAAAGATGCTGCCGACGTAACAGAGATGATCGAGTTTCATCCAGATTTTTCTCACCGCTATGCGGCCCTTGCATCCGGGGTCGGACGCTTGGGTTGGAGTGGTAATTTGCTAACCAAGGAATACGGCGCGCAGGTTGAATTAGGGAGCGTTTTAACCTCCGCGACCTTGACGCCTGACCCTCCTATACCGGATGAAGAACATCCCTGCGACAGGTGCAAAATGTGCTGCCTGGTTTGCCCTGTGGAAATGATTCAACCCAAGGCCTCGGTCCAAGTTACAGTCGCTGGCATCACCGAAACCATATCCCGCAAGCGACCCAACACCTGTTGCTGGATCGGCTGCACCGGCTATGAGGGTTTAGCGCCCTCCGGGACTTGGTCCAACTGGAGTCCCTACCGTCTCGGCCGTCCGCTGCCCGAAGACAAGCAGGAACTTGATTCGCTGTGCATCAGCCTGCAGAAGGCGGACCCACAGATGCAGGCCGCCGATAACAGCTTTAACAACTATCGCCAGGCGGTATTCGATCCTGACTGGTTCTATTACACCGTATGCGGTTTCTGTCGCAGCGTCTGTTCGTCAAGCCGGAAAGAGCGGCTTGCCAACCGCAAGCTGATTGTCAATTCGGGCACCACAGCCTTAATGCTGGACGGCTCCCATAATGTGGTCGCCAAAAAAATTGTCGAGGTGGAAACTCCCTTTGGCCTGAACGTAGTTATACCACGCGAGGAACTATCGGAAGGACAGTCAAAAACTCAAAAATGGCCAGGCCAATTCCCGCTGGACCGGGAGGTAATCGAATACCTATGCCAACATATTAATTCAGCGGCCGCAAAGGGCAACGCTGTTGATTAATGCGTTCACGGCGGCGGAGCCATTTATCTAACCCCGAGATGGGCCACCTGATTTTAACGTTGATGGCACCTGGTCCGGCCTGGGCCCCACGGCATTGGAACAATACCATGGGGCCATGGTTGTAAATATCAGCGGATAAAATTGGTCTTTATTTTGGCCACAGGCCCAGGAGCTGGGAACTGCTCCTTTGCATAATCCAGGGTTTTCATGAGCCAGGCCATGTTTTGTCCCAGAACAGTCATGGTCTGCTTGCCCTCGCCATCTTGCTCCATTTCACCAGGACTGGTGCCATGGACCACGTTCCAGTAATTGGAGCTTGGCATGAGCATTTCAGAACCATTAATATAGTGGTTCAGGGAGTCTACCGTGGGAACTCCCCCTGACCGCCTCACAGCCACGACACAAGCCCCGACTTTATGCCGGAAGAGACCTCCATTAACAGAAGAGACAAAAAAGGCCCTGTCAAGAAAGGACTTCATGGTCCCGGCAACGCCACCCCAATAGACCGGGGAGCCAAGTATTATGCCGTCGGCCGACTTCATTTTCTGAATCCATTCATTTACCGGGTCATCCCCCATGGCACAGACTTGGTTCTGCTTTTTGTCACAGGCATAGCAGGCTTTGCATCCCTGGACCTTTTCCTTGCCCACCTGGATCATCTCTGTTTCAATGCCGACATTCTCAAGTTCGGTAAAAACCGTGTTCAAAGAACAGGCGGTATTTCCTTTTTTCCTTGGGCTTCCATTAAATCCAACAACCTTCATATTCATTTTCCTTATTTGCCTATTGCATTATTTGGTTGATCTTTTTTGAATGACAACCTAATAGATGTATTCTTGAAAAACAAGTACGGTCTTTTTTGTGACATAGTTACAAATAGTATACTAAAGGAACATAAAATATGCCTGAACCCTGCAAGATTAAAGAACTTAACAATAGAAAGTATAGATGTTTTTTTGAACTGACCCTGGACATCATTGGCGGGAAATGGAAGCCTGTAATCCTTTTTCATATTGCCGTGGAAGGCATCCTGCGCTTTGGGGAACTGAAAAGGAGTATTCCTGAAATAACCCAGAGAATGCTGACCAAGCAGTTAAGAGAACTTGCGGCTGACGGTCTGGTTCATCGGCATGTGTACCGCCAGGTCCCCCCAAAGGTGGAATACAGCCTTAAACCGCCGGCGGTGAAGCTGATTCCCATTTTACTTCAAATGAGGGAGTGGGGCGTGGCCTATGAAAAAGATCAGATGAACCACTCTGTGATGGAAGAAGGGTGTGAGCGTATTGAGGAACCGGTTGTGGCGCCAATGTACCGCGAGACGATCAATGCCTGACACCCCTTCCCTTGCATGCCCCAGGCAACGCATGAAAGCAACTGCCGCGTGGCTGATTATACACGCAATTACAGATAATTATTTGGAAAGGAAAAAGAAATGCATGAAGCGTTAAAGAGGAATGTTTTTCTTGTCAAGGAACATGTTGGAATGTTCAAGGCCGCAAACAACTATGATATTCACGATCCTCAAACAGGCGAGATTATCATGGAGTGCCGCGAAGAGCACTTGGGAATGATAACAAAGCTTTTAAGGTTCACCGACTACAAACGAATGACTCCTTTTGATATCCAGATAAGAACTCCTGATGGTAATCAGCTCATCCGCATTAAAAGAGGCATTTCCGTGTTCTTGTCAAAGGTCACAGTCCTTGATGAGCAAAATCAGGTCATAGGAGGATTCAAGCAAAAGTTCTTCTCAATAGGCGGAGCGTTCAACGTCCTTGATGTCAACGACAATCCCATTTGTTTGCTGCAGGGCAAATGGACGGGTTGGGACTTCAAGTTTATGGCTGGCGAGACCGAGCTTGCACATGTCTCGAAAAAGTGGGCAGGCATCGGCAAGGAGCTGTTCACAAGCGCTGATAACTATGTGCTTGAAATATCTGAATCTGTCCCTGGGGACAATGCGGTACGTCAGCTGATTCTTGCCGCTATTATGTGTATAGACATGGTTCTCAAGGAATAAGCCAGGACAAATTGCCGAATCGGGGAGCCGGGGTTTTTAATCCCCCAGCCCCCACACCACCCCACAAGCGGGGCAGCATATTTTCACAGGGTTACAACCTTTATTCAGCATTTTTTTTATGGGGTTGGTACATCATTTTATTAAGTTTTTTATAAAATGCTTTTCTGATTCTTGGAATTTTTGTCAAAAGCATAATGCTTGAATTAAACAGCCGGTTTTTATATTTTTTGTGGGGAAAATTGAACAATCCATTATCTTTATAATATCTAAAATCCGCCTGGCATACTGAACGCAGTTGCCCCCAAACATCATCACGAAATACTTTGCTTCCACCAACGCCTAGGAATGTAGGGGGTTGGCAATAACCTACCTCTGAAAATGAAATACATTTTTGTGCTAAATGTTGAATACCACTGTTAATTTCATCCTGGTCGCAACTTTCATCCCTAACTATACCCACTATGTTGGCACCGTGCCATTCAACCGCTCCCTGGAAAAAATCATACATATATGGCATTTGATCAATAGAACCGGATACCAAAAATCCAAACTGTTTATCTTTATATTCAGGTCTATGATTTAAGAAAAAACGTCTGTCATAAAATTCTTTTAATTTTGCGGAAAAGTTCCGGTGGGTCACTTGCGTTGCCATGATGACAATATCGGCAGGCAAGATTTTAGATCGATAAAAAGAGGTAAAGTCATCTTTATAAACGCAGATATTTTCATACCCACACCCGAGACACCCCATACAAGCACCTTTAATATTGATATCCCAAAGGTTAACCAATTCGATGGATTCGGTAAAAGAATCTGAAAATCTTTTGATCATTTTTGCGATGTTTGATTCCTGATCCTTGTTATCAGTAACGATAACAACTTTTTTCCCTTTGAGATCATTTTTTTTGACAGCTTTGACGAACTTAAAAATAAATTTCTTTTTTATTACTGGCTGAAAGCGTTTCTGGGGCTGGGTGCGGTTTTTAATTGAATCAAAAAAACTATTGGTAAAAAGCAGGAGTTTATTTCGACCGGTGCGTCTCAGAAGATCATTCATTTCCGCTGAAAAATAACCGGTATAATTCATCCCAAGGTCATCACAGATCGCGTTCATATATCTATGGGCGGTATGGTCATAAAAATGAATTGATGTGGTTATGACTGTGGTATATTTGCCTTTAAAGGCTTTTATTGCGTCTCTTTCATAAATTAGCTCAATAAACCTCATATACTGAGCAGGAACAAATAGAGTATATACCGGTGCTGACCATATTACTCCATCGGACGATTCAATATCGGATATAATTTTATCAAAAATCTCACTTTTTTTTTCAATCCGCTTGATCTCTTTTGAAATATTGTGAAAAACATACTCATGGTCAGGAAAATGTTTTTGCATAAACTTTACATACTGCATTGTGACACTTTCATTTCCCTTTGGGCTTCCGTTTAATATAGTAATTTTCATAGCAAACTCCATGATATATAAAGATATTTAGAACAGATTGAAAGCAGGTGATGATAAAAGCAAACCCAAGAAATCTGCGCAGTCATGGACAACTGACTACGATGATCCCATGGTTGTAAATATCAGCGGATAAAATTGGTCATTGTTTTGGTCACAGGCGCTGGTGCTGGAACTTTTTCTTTTGCATATTCCAGGGTTTTCATAAGCCATGCCATGTTTTGTCCCAGAACCGCCATGATCTGCTTGCCCTCGCCGTCCTGCTCCATTTCACCGGGATTGGCGCCATGGACCACGTTCCAGTAATTGGAGCTGGGCATGACCATTTCAGAATAATTGATGTAGTGATTCAGGGAGTCTACCGTGGGAAGTCCCCCTGACCGCCTGACCGCCGCAACGGATGCCCCGACTTTGTGCCGGAACAGGTTGCCGTTGACAGAAGAGACAAAAAAGGCCCTGTCAAGAAAGGACTTCATGGTCCCGGCAACGCCAGAAAAATAGACCGGGGAGCCAAGTATTATGCCGTCGGCCAACTTCATCTTCTGAATCCATTCATTTACCGGATCATCTTTCATGGAACAAGCTTGGTTCTGTTTTTTGACACAGGCATAACAGGCTTTGCATCCCTGGACTTTTTCTTTGCCCACCTGGATCATCTCTGTTTCAATGCCGGCATTTTCAAGCTCGGCAAAAACCGTGTTCAAAGAACAGGCGGTATTTCCTTTTTTTCTTGGGCTTCCGTTAAATCCAACAACCTTCATATTCATTCTCCTTAATTTGCCTATTGCATTATTTGGTTGATCTTTTGTAAAATAACAACGTAGTAGATATATTCTTGAAAAACAAGTACGGTCTTTTTTGTGATATAGTTACAAACTATAATATATTAAAGGAACATAAAAAAATGCCTGACACACCTCTCGCTTTACATGTCCGGCAGTTTTCTATTTCAACGTGCATTACCAGTAATGATTTTGTGGGAGGCCTGAAAGACGCCTCTCTAAGATTCCTTCAAAAAATTTAAACATTTCGAAAAGGGAAAAAATATGAAAAGAAAAATCTTAAGTGTATCTATCTTGTTATTTTTTTTATGTGGGTGTGGTCTTGTTACCACTGCTGGACGGCATGAAGAACAGTCATTAAATTTTGTTGTTATGGGAGATAATCGGCCAGTAAATGTATTTCGACCAGAGCAGCCCTACATATACCACAAAATCGTTGAACAAGCTGTTGCATTCAACCCTGCTCTGATACTTAACACCGGTGACCTTGTTTTAGGTTATGATACTCATTCAATAGAAAAGGCGAACAAACAATTTAACGATTTTGAAGAAGTCACGTCACCGATACGGGAAAAAGGCATCCCTTTGTACATAACGATGGGAAGTCATTCCGCTTATACAAAATTTACCAGGGAAGCTTTTGCCAATAGATATAAAAAAAAAGAAACTGGAACGCTTTATTATTCAATTAACGTGAAGAACTGTCATTTTATTATTTTATGCAGTGAACTTGAAAATGAGCCTTCTCAAATCACGGGCAAACAACTAACCTGGCTGAAACAAGATTTGAAGCAGGCCGAGGGTAAACATATTTTTGTACTGATCCACAGACCCTTATATCCCAAGATCAAACATCTGAAAGATTCGTTAAACAAATATCCGGAAAAAAGGAATAAGCTTGCTGGAATATTAAAACAGTACAACGTTGACATGATATTCGTTGGACACGTGCATATTTATAACTTTTCGGTTGTTAATGGATTAAGTCAAATCATCACTGGGGGGTCAGGTGCACCGCTGATCGGTTCCCTGAATGACGGGGCATTCAATCACTTTTTCCATGTGATTGTAAACGGTGATAATATCGACTACCGCTTAATTCCTTTGCAAAATGAAGTAGAGATGGCCACACAACTGATGAAGGAAGGTCGGGTAAAAGGCGCATTAAGCCTGGCCAAAAAAGCCATCGAAATCCTTCCGGACCACCCTATGCCATATATTATAGCGATGGTGGGATATAAATCGAACGGGCAGATATTAAAATACAATGAGGAAATTGCCAAACTTCTCTCGATTTTAGGCAACAAAGAAGAAGTTTTTTTCAGACTGGGAGAATTTTGCTTAAACGTCGAACTACTTGATCTATCAAATTTTTATCTTTCCAAAGCACTGGCCATTAACACCGATTCCTTTAAGATATGGTATCATATTGCACAACTGAAAAAAATTCAAAAGCAATATTCTGCCGCTCTTAAAATGTATAAAAAAGCGCTACCACTTACTGATAACAATCGTTTTATCCATGATATAAAAAAACAGATTAAAGAGATTGAAAAACTACTGTAGATGAGAAAGGATCTGAATCTGGTACTTGAAGAGTTGAAATTCCATACTAGGACTGGTAAAGTTCATCCCCGAAAAAAAAAGCAGGTACGGATATTAATGTCAAAGACTCCGATTGTCTAATCCAGAAGGAAAAAATATGTCAAAATACACAATTCAATTACAAGAGATCGGCCGATGTAAAATCAAACATGAATTGACTGATTCTGAGATCATAACAGATTCACCACCTGAGTATGGTGGAAATGGCCAATCATTTTCATCAACCGATTTAGTTTCAGCAGCTTTAGGGTCCTGTACACTTACGACCCTTGATAAAATACTTGAACGAGAAGGATTCGATCCAAAAAAATTAAAAATTGTGGTTACAAAAACATTATCCCAGAGCCCGAAGATGATCGGAGGCATAAAATTAGAACTATATTATCCAGAAAAATTAAGTGATCTATTATTAAAGAAATTACAAAATGCAACAAAAACATGCCCGGTAAAACGGAGTCTAAATCCACAGATACAGATTGATACTGTCTTTATAACCCAATGAAATGCAGGAAGTAACATGAGCAAATGCAAAAAACATCCTCTACGGGAAACTCCCCACATATGTGCAAAATATAATATCTATCAATGCAGGGAATGTCTGAACTGTAAGGACCCTAAAATTTATTGCAAACACAGATCAGCCTGCACCATTCATTTTATCACCATAAAAAAAATAGACCCGGATTTTTAAGAAACCAACTTTCATCAAAATATGATACAAAACCCAAAAGTTTTTTATTATTTCAAAATAACCGCCATGGGCAGACCAGGGACTTTACCCTTGGTTCCGCCCACAACAAAGCCTGAAAGAATCCAATAAGTTGCTTGGTTCTTTCACATGAATTAACAACAAGGATTTCAAAAAAAACATGAAAAAAGACACACACAATTTTATCCAGCAATATAAAGGGCTAGGAGCATTCGGCATGGACAGGAAGACCGATGAAGAAACTATCATGTTTTATTTACAAAAATTTTCAGAAGACAAATTCATGGAAACATTTCTTCCACGACTTTCGAACAAGGAGCTGGAAGAGATCTATCTATTCATAAATAACCGACTGAAAAAACATATCTCAGAGGATGAATATCACAAGCTGTTTTTAAAGGACAAATAAAATTATCGGTATTGGTTGCCATGGCATTGATCTCATTCTTTTCGATAAAAGACACACGGTTTTTCTTGACAGAGCAGCAATATTGCCATATCTCCACAATATTTATCCGGGATCAAATTATCCGGAAAACCCATGAGAAAAGGAGATATCTGAGTAATGTACAGGAAAAAATTAATTTCAACTCTTTTGATTCTGGCAATATTATTGTCCTTTGCAAGCTTATCCCTGGCAAGTGACAAAAGCCTGATGATGGCCACAACTACCAGTACAGACAACACAGGTCTTTTGGACTATCTAATCCCCCATTTTGAACAGGAAACAGGAATTGCCCTCAAATGGACTGCCACGGGAACAGGTAAAGCCTTAAAACTTGGCCAGAACTGTGACGTGGATGTGCTGCTGGTCCATGCACCGGCAGCCGAAAAAGCCTATATTAAGAAAGGGTATGGAAAAGACAGACGTGAAATCATGTACAATGATTTTGTGATCATAGGCCCAGTATCTGACCCAGCCAAAATCAAAGGAAAAAATATTTCCGATGCTCTTTTAACCATCAAAAACCACAAAAGCCCTTTCATGAGCCGGGGAGACGATTCCGGTACCAATAAAAAAGAAAAACTATTGTGGAAAAATGCTGGAATAAAAATGCCGGACCAAGAAATCTGGTACGTTCAAACCGGCCAGGGCATGCTTGCCACCATCAATGTGGCCCAGGAAAGAGCAGGCTATACCATGACAGACCGGGGCACCTATATCAAATATCAAGCCCAGCAAGGCGGCAAGGCTCCCTTGAAAATATTGGTTGAAGGAGATAAGATCCTTTTAAATCAATACAGTGTACTGACCCTTAATCCGGCCAACTGCCCCAGGGCTAAATACGATCTTGCCCTGGACTTTTCCAACTGGATGGCCTCAAAATCCGCCCAGAAACTCATTGGAGATTTCAGACTTCTGGGGCAAAAACTGTTTATCCCCAACGCAAAACAACTTTAGGAATTTATGGATTTTCTTGTTGCAGGTTTTATAAAGGCCGTTGAACTGCTGATAAACTTTGACCAGGGAACATGGTCAGCGATCTGTGCAACACTACGTGTATCCACCTGCTCCATGCTGCTCAGCCTTGGAGCAGGTCTGCCCGCAGGATTCCTCCTGGGGTATTTTGATTTCAAAGGAAAAAGGGCCCTGAGAACCGTTTTGGATACCCTCCTGTCTCTGCCCACGGTTTCCGTGGGCCTTTTGGTTTATGCCTTTATCGCAAGCCGGGGCCCCCTGGGGCAATTTGAACTGTTATTCACCCTCACCGGCATTGCCATCGGCCAGACCATCCTTGCTTTTCCCATTGTAACGGCCATAACAGCTTCAGTTGTGGAAGGTATAGACCCCGAACTCAAGCTCACCCTGCTCTCCCTTGGAGCCGGTAAAAAAAATATCATTACCACCTGTCTATGGGAAGTCCGGTACGGTCTTCTTGCAGCTGCGGTTACAGCCTATGGACGGGTGCTCACCGAAGTGGGGATATCCATGATGGTGGGGGGCAATATTAAATACCACACAAGAACCATTACCACTGCCATCGCCCTTGAAACCAACAAGGGCCTTTTTGCCGACGGCATTGCCCTTGGGATTGTCCTCATTTCAATTGCCTTTGCCGTAAACATCTCCCTCTCCTTTTTGAGAAAGAAATAAAAATGTCCGAGATTTCATATAAACTCAATCATATCCAACACTATTACGGGGATAAAAAAGTATTGGATATTGATGGATTACAAATTTGCCGGGGTTCCATTACCGGCCTGACCGGTCCCAACGGCAGCGGTAAAAGCACCTTGCTGAAAATCATGGCCTTTGCCCTGAAGCCAACCCATGGCCAAGTCTGGCTCAACGGGCGTAAAGAATTTGTCCTTTCCCCCCGGGTCCGCTCCAAAGTCACCTTGCTCACCCAGAAGCCCTATCTCTTAAAGCGATCGGTTTTTGACAATATTGCCTATGGCCTGAAAATCCGAAAAGATATGGGTGATATTGAAAACAGGGTCAAAGACGCCCTGAAAAGTGTGGGACTTGCCCATGGGGATTTCGCCCGACGCCAATGGCATGAACTTTCCGGGGGAGAAGCCCAACGGGTGGCCATGGCCGCCCGCCTTGTCCTGCAGCCCGAAGTGCTGCTCTTAGATGAGCCCGTGGCAAGTGTTGATACCAAAAGCGCAGAGCAGATACGAAAAGCCTCCCTGGCAGCCCGAAAAAACTGGGGATGTACCCTGATTATTGCAAGCCACGATCTACCATGGCTCTACGAATGCAGCGACACCCGGATTTCAATTTTCCAGGGCCAGATTTTTTCGACAGGTACAGAAAATATCATTCCCCCGCCCTACGACCTGTCACAAAAAAATCACCCTGTAAAATGGCTGGGTCAAAATGAAAAAAGCGAACATATCCACCTGGCACCGGGGAAAAAAAATAATAAATTTGCCATAATACAAAAAGAAAAGATTCACATCCGCCTTGAAAAAGAAAAGGCAAACGGATGGGAAAACCAGATCACGGGACAAATCACCTCCATGGTCATGGAAAAAAACGCTGAACTTATCATGACCACCATCCAAGCCAAAGATTTTTTCATAGACATAAGCCTTTCCCCGGATCAGGCAGAAAATCTAAAGCTTCTGCCCGGGAAAAAAATAATCCTCATGTTTAGCTCCCGGGATATTGAATGGCGATAACAACCATCAATCGGGCTATATCAGTCCAAAAACTGTGACCCCCTGGGTCAATACAAAAACAAGGGTGACGAAAATTCAAACTATTGACTTGCCTTCCCATGGAAGATATGATTCCGCTGTTCCAGTTTTATTTAATAAAACTTACCTTTATAAAAAAAACCAATTACCATGGTAAGGAAAAACACTAGATGAAAATCAAATCTTTTATATGTATTATTGTAATAATGCTACTGACCGGATGCTCAACCTTTGATACCAGATCAAAATCCAGCACGAATAATGAACTTAAGACCTCGTTGTTTTACAACAAATTAATCCAAGGCAGCTCACCCAATACTGCCCAGCTTAATCTTTTCTTTGCCCAGATGCCCAAGGGAGGAGATTTACACAATCACTATTCGGGAAGTATTTATGTGGAAACATATCTGGATTGGGTCAAAACAGCAGGTTATTGGATAAATAAAGACACACTCCATATAGATGAGACTAAAACAAAGGCCAGTATTTCAGTCGATCAATTACGTTCCGACACCAAACTTTATAGAAAGCTTTTGACTCTCTGGTCCAACAAGGATTTCCAAAATCACTACCGTCCGCAATTACCACCGGATGCCAGTTTTTTTAATACATTCAGCTATTTTCAAACCATAGCCAAGAACCATAGAAAAGGACTGATTATTCTAAGGAACCGGGCCATAAGAGAAAATGTCAGTTATCTTGAAATCATATTAGATCCCGTTGACTACTCATATCCAGACAAATCCCTTGATGAAAAACTTGAAAAAACCGACAATAAAAAGTCAGTTTCACGACTATTGGACAAACTCTCTTCAAAAATAGATGCAGATCATAGATTTAATAAAAAAGTGGATAAATTCACCAAAGACCTTGAGGCCGTTCACAAGGGTATAGACGATGATAAATTCATGATGCGTTATCAAACATGTGCATTCAGAGACGATGCACCAAGTCTGGTTTTTTCATCTCTATATGCAGGATTCAAAGCTGCCGAAAAATCCGATCTCCTGATGGGCGTTAATATTGTAGGTCCTGAAAACGGAGTGACTGCAATCAGGGACTACACCCTGCATATGCAGATGTTTAACTATCTGAGACAAAAATTTCCAGATGTAAACCGGGCATTGCATGCAGGAGAACTGACCATCGGCATGGTACGTCCGAAAAATCTGAATTTTCATATCACCCAGGCCGTACGCATTGCCGGGGCCCAGAGGATTGGCCATGGTGTGGACATACCCTATGAAAAAGATGCCATTGACCTGTTAAAAGAGATCAAAGAGAAATCGGTAGTGGAGATATGTTTTACCAGCAATGAATTCATATTGGGAGTCAAAGGCCAAAATCACCCATATCTATTGTATTCGGCATACGATGTCCCCCTGGTTATATGTACCGATGATTCAGGAGTTTCCAGGGATAATTTAACCCATGAATACGTTTTATTGGCCACACGGTACAAACCAAGTTACAAAACAATAAAAAAATATGTCTACAACAGCATCAAATATGCTTTTTGTTCCAAAAGCGACAAAACTTTATTGATCAACGCTCTTGATGCCCGTTTCAAAAAATTTGAAACTCAGATGGCTGCATATTCCGATCTGATATCTAAATAGTGCTCGAACGAAAACTCACCCATCTGCCGCGTTGCTGCAAAAGTCTGAAACCTCATGTACAAGAGTACACTCCGGTTTCAAGTTTTCTTGCGCCTTGCATATGGGCAAGTTTTCATCCAAGCACGGGTTTTCGATCAACCACTCAATAAAAAGCAACATCATCCAGGGACTATCAGGGTTTTAATACCAGAAAATACAATTGCCCGGGGGTATTCATATGCCCCGCCGTGAACTGGGCATAATTTCCATTACCACAAAAAAGATCTGCCCGGCCAGGTCCTCTGATAGCTCCCCCGGTGTCCTGATTCAAGACAAAAAGAGATACACTGTCCCATTCTTCCCTGGATCCAAGGGTGTTGGGATTGGGCAGAGCCGTCTGGGCAAAACAAAGCCCGCCATTGGGAAATATTTTTTGGTCCGTGGCAATGGAACGTAAAGGTGTAACCTCTACACCGATACTGCCATAGGGTCCACCTTCCTCGGTTTTAAAAAATACATAACTCCCGTTATGCTGGAGCACCTCATCCATACGAAGAGGATTTTTTTCCAGCCACTTCCGGATGGCCTGCATGGACATATCAGCTTTGGCAATTTCATTTTTTTCAATAAGGTACCGCCCCACCGACCTGTAAGCATTTCCATTACTGGCGGCATAATGAACCCGAAGCTCTCCTCCCTGCTTAAGTGTTACCCTGCCAGAACCCTGGATTTCAAGAAAAAAGCGATCCACCCGGCTCTTAAGCCAGACAACCGGAACCGCCCGATCCATAAAAGTGGAAATACCGTTAATCTCTTTACGGGAATAATAGGGGACCACACAATGGGTATCAAAATTAACCCGGGCCGACAGCCGCTTATGGCCTTTGTATTTCTTTGAAAAACGAGAAAGATCGATCTGCAATAGATCACTGGGTTTAGAATAAAGTGGATAATCATAGGAAGGAGTTGGATCAAGGCTACCCTCGTAAGTGGGTTCATAATAACCGGTAAACAAAACCTGTCCCCCATCACTTCCCACACTCTTATAAACCAGAAAATTGTTTTTTATCCAGGCATTAAGTTTTTCCATGGAGGGATTTTTTGCCAGGAAAGCCTGGAAAGTCTCCATGGAGTGGATCATATAACCGGCATCGAATATATCCTTCCCATAGGTATATTTCCGGGCTGAAGGCACCCGCTTAAAATAGACCAGGCTCTGATCAATGGAACGACTCAGGCCCTCAAAACTACGAGAGTCAAAAAAATTTGGATAATTTTGGGGCAACAATTTTATCAAAGGGGTCTGGACGATCTCCTCTGGCCCTTTGAAAGTCCCACATCCCGACAAAAATGTTGTAAACCCGATTAGAGCCAATCCAATCACAACAGATCCAATAAAACCAAATAAATGCCCCGCCAGGGGTTTAAACCGCATCATCATACCTCTCATCAAATAAAAGAATCGCCATGGGTTCCGGATTTCCCCCCTGATTTTGATTTCAGACAAATACCGGATATAACCATTGCTCTATCATAGGATTTACACATATCATAGATGGTCAAAGCTGCCACAGACAAGGCTGTCAAAGCTTCCATCTCTACACCGGTCCGACCGGTCAAAGAAACCTGGGCCTCAATATTTATCACACAATTAACCTGATCTGGAAAAAAATCAATCCTTGCATGGGTGATATTCAAAGGATGACACATGGGAATCAGGTCGGGGGTTTTTTTAGCTGCCATGACACCGGCAATACGAGCGGTCTCCAGAACATTTCCTTTTTTCACTTTTTCATCCAAAATAAGATCAAGGGTCGAGGCTTCCATGGAAATAGCCCCCCTGGCCACAGCCACCCGCTTGGTTTCTTTTTTGTCCCCCACATCCACCATTCTAACCCGACCCTGGGTATCAAGGTGAGTAAAATCTGTCATATTCTTCTTTCCTTTATATGAAACTCCCGATATCAAAAGAGAGTTTCAATCTTTGTTGTGAGCGGAAGCAAGGGTAAAATCCCTGGTCCGCCCATGGCGGTTATTTAAGCAAAAAATTGTGTTTTTTTGGTCACTTCGCCTTTAATCCGGTTTAAAGTATCGGTTAAAGTTTTAATCACTGTCTCCCGGATATCTCCTGCCACCACCAGAAACATCACATCATCCCCCACAGCCAGAACTTTTTTCTCTTCTATGTGAACAAGGATCTCCACAATGCCAGGGGTGGATTTTTGCTCGGTGATGATCCGGGCCAGACGCTTATGGTCCACTTTAATGGTGAGTCCTGTAACCGGCTCCCCTTCCCTGGAAGTACTTCTGACAACCCCGTTATGACACAGAACCATACCGGCCATGGGGTAATCAGGATGTTGTTTTATCTGTTCAAGCATCGATACAATATTCATGGGTAATTCCTATAGTTTATAATAGTTTCATATTTTTGATGGAGTATCATCTTCCATGGATTTTATCTGTTTGGCCAGTGATCTGGCCATTTTAAGGTCCTCAAGTGTATTGACGTTAAACATGAATCGCATGGACGGGTCCAGCTTTTTTAAATCCGATACAGGTATTTCCTTAACTTTTTTCTTCCGGAAAAATTTTTTAATCATAAATATTTTTTTTTCAAGATTATTTTCAATCAGGGGGATGCACTCCCTGGAATAGACAGCTGCCAGGGGTTCCATGCCACCATCGGTAAAAGGAAGGATCACCTCGACTCCCGGTTCTCTCTGGTCAATCAGATACCGGATAACACGTTCATTCACGAAGGGAACATCACAGGCTGTAACATAGACCCAGGGGTTAGACGCGTAGAACAACCCTGCATGGAGACCTGCAAGGGCACATCCCAGAGGATGGATATCGGTTACCACCATCATATCCAGCCCAATAAAATCCTTCGGGTCATTGACCACAATAATGACCTCTTTGAACAATTTTGAAAACAGGGCATGAATGTGTGTCAGTATCATATCATCCCCGACCCTGTGAAAAGCTTTTTTTCCCCCGGGAAACCGGCTGTTTTTCCCGCCAGCCAGAATCACCCCGGTGCAATTATATTTCATTCATACCCAACCCGATCAAAAAATTATTATCCCCTCCCGTATTATAAGAACTCGAACTTAAAATCAAGGTATTGCTCCCCGGAAAAAAAGATGATACTGATTCTAGGATCAGGTGAAATTAGTTACCAGATACAAAATTTTTACCCCCTGTACAAAAGAGGCAGCCCATGAAAAAGAAAAAAATTATTCTCAATGATCAGGATTTTAAACGCATCATTACCAGAATCTCCCATGAAATAATTGAAACCCATAAAGGAGTCCAAAACCTGGGGCTTGTCGGAATTCAAACCCGGGGAGATTCCCTTGCCAAAAGAGTTGCCGATCAGATCGAGGCCATAGAAAATATCATTATCCCGGTGGGAAGCATGGATATCAACATGTACCGGGATGACTGGACCAAAATAAGCCACCAACCAACGGTGAGACCTTCTAAAATACCCTTCAACGTGGATAACAAAAAAATTATCCTGGTAGATGATGTATTGTATACTGGCCGAACCATCCGGGCTGCCATGGATGCACTCATGGATTTTGGCCGACCCTCCCGCATCGAACTTGCTATCCTGGTTGACAGGGGACACAGGGAACTGCCCATCCAGGCAGATTACAAAGGAATTTTTGTGGATACTGAATCGGAAGATATGATCCACGTCCATGTCACTGAACATGACGGTGAAGACCTGGTCTACAAGGAAATTGAAAAATGAGTACCCTTTTGCATAAAAAAAAAACCCCTGACAATATCAAAATTGCCGTCATCTCCGTATCCACCACCCGCAAACTGACCGAGGACAAAAGCGGCGCATGGATAAAAAAACAGACAAAAAAAGAGGGACACGAGGTGGTGATCCATCAGGTAGTTACCGATGAGATTATAGCCATCCAGGAGCTTATCCATCACATGACCGATAAAATCAACCCGGATGTTATCATCATGACCGGCGGCACCGGGATCAGCCCCAAAGATGTCACCATCGAAGCGATTCAACCTTTATTTGAAAAAGAGTTGACGGCCTTTGGACCCTTGTTCGCCAATTTAAGTTTTGAAAAAATCGACTCTGCTGCTATTTTATCCAGGGCCACGGCCGGTATCATAAAAAAAACCATTACTTTTTGTATCCCCGGCAGTATGAACGCCTGTAAACTTGCCTGTAATGATCTGATATTTCCTGAACTTGGACACCTTCTAAAACACATAAAGGAATAAGCATGAAAAAATTTATCGATACCTGGGAAGAAAATGATACAAAAACAAAACAGGCATTTACAGAACTTTTAGACCATTTAAACAGTCTGGATAATATTACCCTGGAATTTAACGGCCGTCCCAATGTAAGCTATTCACTGCGCCCCCGGCACACCAACCAGCAGGATCGATCCTTGTTTGCCATGGTGGATATAATCGATGATGACCCAGCAAATAGATGGCTTTCCGTCTGTTTTTACAATGAAATGATCACAGACCCTGAAGAAGCCGGTGATCTGATCCCCCAGGGCCTTCTGGGGGAAGATGGGTATTGTTTTGACCTCTATGAATATGACCCGGCCCAGATCGATTATTTAAAAGATAGACTAACCCAGGCCCACAAAAATGCAGCCGGATAACCCGAGGGTTTGCCCTCCTTATCTATACGGAAAAACGAATATTTAAAATATCTCCGTCTTTAACAATATAATCTTTACCTTCCACGTAGAAACTGCCGTTTTTCTTAAGTTCTGCCTCGGAACCAAGATCGATGAGTTCGTCATACTTAAAAACCTCGGCCCGGATAAAGCCCCTTTGAAGGTCAGAATGGATGACACCGGCAGCCACTGGGGCCTTAGAATTTTCCCTGACAAGCCACTGGCGGACCTCATCTTCACCCACGGTAAAAAAACAGATCAGATTCAAGGATTTCAGACAAAGCCTTGTCAGGGTTTCAAGGGTGGTGGCCGTGATCCCTAAATCCTCGAGAAACTCCACCTTTTCTTCTTCGGAATCCAGCATGGCAATCTCAGCCTCCACCTTGGCAGAAACCAGCATCACCTCTATTGCCAGACGATCACAACTCTCCTTGAATCCGGCCAGCAATGATTCATTTCCCAGATCATCCTCGGACACATTCACGGCAATAACCAATTTTTTCAAGGTGATAAATGGATAGGAACGAATAATCTTGGCCTCATCGGGGCTAAGGCCAAGGAGACGCAGGGGCAATTCGAGCTCCAAATGTTCCTTGAGGCGGTTCATCAAAACCAATTCCTTTTGCTGTTCTTCATCCTTGATTTTTTTCACCATGGCCTCAAGGCGTTCGATCCTCTTTTCAACAAAGATCTGGTCGTGCATGATCAGCTCGGAGTTAACCATTTGAAAATCTCTCAATGCATCCACCGATCCTTCTTCATGGTAAATTGCATCATCCTCAAAGGAGCGAATCACATGACATATGGCATCCATATCAGCAATATCCCGAAAAATTCCCCCCTTTGCAATGGTTTCCGCCTCCATTTTCGGCAGAAGGACCAAATCGATCCTGGCCCTTACATCCTTTTTCGGCTGGTACATATCCTTCAGGATGTTAAATCTTGAATCCAGAATATCGGCTGTGCCGGGAACAGGTTTAAATGCCTTTGCAGGATCTATAATTTCATTCCCGGTTAAAATTTGAAACAAGGTTTTCTTACCTGTCTGGGGCAGTCCAATGATTCCAACCTTCATATTTTTTATCCATCCTTATTCATAGATTAAATTTATTTCCCAGGGGAAAACAGGCAATCAAGGCAATTTTATTTTTCGTTTTTCAGGATCTGGATGCTGACGAAACAAGATGGCCACGTGCCCGATCATCCCGGCCACATGACTCTGGGTAACTGACGCTATTTCTTCAACCAGGGCTGTTTTCAACTCTTTTTCCTTGTGGTCGGTAAATTTTATTTTAATCAATTCTGCCGCATCAAGGGCCGTATTAATTTCATTGGTCAAAGAAGATGTAACTCCTTTTTGTCCCACAAGTGCTGATGGATTCAATTTATGGGCAAGTCCCCTTAAATACTTTCGTTGAGATCCTTTTAATGATGTCAAAGTCTATTCCTTTTTCATATAAATTTAAATTCGGCATTTTATCACAGGTTGGCAAAAGTAAACAGAAAAAAAGAGATTTAAGTGGATATACTACAAAATCACAAATCTACATTTTCCTTGACTTTAAAGAGGGTTATTCTATACTGAATCTTATAAATTCACCATTGCTTTTACTAAAAATTAGAATTCAGTATCTCGATGTTTTAACAGTATTTTCAAAGGGCAGATGTGCTTTTACAATGCCTCCAAAACGCTAAAGACGAAAAATACAATTCAATTGTATCAGGCATCACATAAAATTTAAAAGAGTACATCTCAGATAAATATATAAAACCCAAAATAGTAATTGGGGATTTTAAACTCAGATGAACAAAAAAGCAAAAACACATTTTAAATTTTGGGGACTGTCCCTCACCGGAGATATGATCATCAGCCAGGCCGTAGTGGTTGCCCTGACCACCATAATTCTGGTCAGTTCCGGATATCTGATGCTTTCCAAAAGAACTAACCGATTATATGAGTTGAAGTCATTGGAATATATCTCTTTTTTGCAACAAAGTCTCGCTGTCCCGATATGGAATTACGATGAAGAAAACATCGCCATCATAAGCAAAGCATTTGTCCAGAATGATTTCATTGCAGGAATTGATGTTATGGACAGCCAGGGCATCTCTTTGTTTCACCAGAAAGATAAGGACACCCTGGATATCGTTGAACAAATAACCCCCATTAAATATGGAAATGAATCCATTGGCAAAGTAAAAATATGGATGACCACAAGTTCCCTGAAAGAACACAACAAAGACTTACTCATCACCATTATAATCACCATTTGCGTAATATTGACAGCCATAGTTACCGTTACGGGACTGGTTATCCGGACAATCCTCCAAAAACCTTTAAATCAGTTAATCACAGGAATTGAACAGGCAGCAAAGGGCGATTATGACTATCAATTTGAACATGCCACCCAAAAAGAGATCCGGATTATCACCTCAAAATTTCAAGATATGGCCAACCAGATTAAACTGCGCGAAGCGTCCATGACCAGTATGAATCAATTATTGGAACAGGAAATACATGACAGGAAAGGGGCAGAAAAAAAAGCAAGCAAACTCAACGAAGAACTGGAACAAAGAGTTATTGAGCGCACCCAGCAACTAAAACTTACAAATACCCAATTGGAATCAACCGTTGAACAGGTTCAAAAGCTGGCCTGGGAGGCCGAGACCGCAAACAAGGCAAAAAGCGAATTCCTTGCCAATATGAGCCACGAAATCAGAACACCCATGAACGGCATCATCGGCATGACCAGTATTTTATTTGATACTGACCTGAACAAAGAGCAGCAGGACTATGCCAGAAATATTAAAGTCAGCGCACACTCCCTTCTGACCATAATCAATGAGATCCTTGATTTTTCAAAAATAGAAGCGGGAAAACTTGATTTTGAGATCATGGATTTTGATATCAGGGTCACATTGGAAGAAAGCATTGAAATGCTGACAGTTAAAGCAGATCAAAAAAATATCGAAATGGCCTGTTTTATCCATCCCGACGTACCATCATTTCTCAGGGGTGACCCAGGCCGTCTTCGCCAGATCATCTTGAACCTTGCCACCAATGCCATTAAATTTACCAATGAAGGGGTTATATCCATACGGGTCAATCTTGAATCCATAATTGATTCAAAGGTAAAGCTACTTATTGAAGTAGCAGATTCCGGTATCGGTATACCAAAAGACAGGCTGGATCGTCTTTTCAAACCCTTCTCCCAGGTTGACGCTTCCACAACAAGAAAGTATGGGGGAACCGGACTCGGGCTAATCATTTCAAAGAAATTAACAAAGATGATGGGTGGGCAAATTCATGTCAAAAGTAAAGAGGGAGAGGGTTCCACATTCTGGCTTACTCTGGTTTTTGAACAACAGGATTTATCCAAAAATCCACCGGTTGCCATGGAATTTCCAGAGGATATTCAAGGCAAAAAAATTCTTGCCGTTGATGACAATCCCATTAATCGTGAAATCATATTCACCCACTTAAAATCGTGGAAATGTGACCCCAGGGTAGCCTCAAGCGGCAAAGAAGCTTTGGAACAATTAATAGATGCCCAGGAGAAAAAAAGAGCATATGAGGTGGCAATAATTGATATGATGATGCCGGATATGGATGGAAAACAACTGATCCAATTGATTAAAAAAAACAAAAACCTTGACTCAACCCGTATTATCATACTCACATCCTGCGGCGTACGTGGAAACGGAACCGACATGAAAAAAATCGGCATTGACGGTTATTTCACAAAACCCATTAAACGATCCGATCTTTATAATGCCATTATATCAGTATTGGGCAAAGAGGAAGCCACAAAGGGACAACCTTCAAAAAACCAGTTTATCACTCGACATACACTCAAGGAAGACAAAAAACTAAACACACGTATTCTTGTGGTAGAAGATAATATGATCAATTTGAAGGTTGCCATGCACCTTCTTAAAAAATTCGGATACAAAGCGGACACAGCGGGCAACGGAAAAGAAGCGATCCATGCAGTAGAACTCAGACCCTACGATCTCATTCTCATGGATGTACAGATGCCGGAAATGGACGGATACGAAGCCACAAAAACAATAAGAGCAATGGAAGATGAACGAAAAGATATCCCCATCATAGCCATGACGGCTAATGCCATGAAGGGCGATCGCGAAAAGTGTCTAAACGCCGGTATGAACGATTATATCACCAAACCAGTAAAACCCCAAAACCTCATCGAAACCATCTCCGTCTGGATTAATTAATTTCTAAAATCAAAAAACCTATTGACAACAAGCTTATTTTTATTTATCGTTAATAGGCGATGGGCGATAAAATAAATATCCACCTTCTTAGAAGGTGGTTTTGCCTTTTACCCCCTATAAGGGGGCTATGCTTGCCTCCTGAGAAGACAAGCAGGTCATCCCCTATTTCATACAAACTTCTTAT
>JAAELK010000372.1 GCA_024226935.1 Desulfobacteraceae bacterium | reverse complement strand
TTTTATAAATGGGTATAATTGCACATTTGGGTGAAAATCCCCATAGGATTTTTTCAAGACTTGGGTTTCATTAAATTTTTTTATTAAAAAAGAGCTAAACCACATATCCAATTTTTCGGAGTAGGATCAAGCTCCACTGGCGTATGGAAAAGGATCTTGATCATATCCTCTGATATCATAACAACGATATTCGGTGAAACGGAGGCAGGCTCTGCCGGGGGGCAACCTGCCGAGGGATAGCCGAAGGTGGATAGCATTGAATAGATGCACCTGAAAAGGGGGCTGATACAACATATCAGCCCCCTTTATCATAGAATTTTAAACTTTTGTTTTTTGGAAAATTCCCCGTCAGGTCATAGGAGAAAAATCTATATGTGGTGCTCAGGACAAGCATATTAGCGTTTCATCACTATAATCCTCTCCAAAAGACCATATGACTTTGGGAAAACACCAAAAAATGGGTCAAATCTTATGATCTATAATTCGGGCAATCACAAAAAGGACAGAGTTTCACCTCATTCGTTCGGGACGTCTTGTCCCGATACGAGGTAAATACTGCTCTTTTGCATCCATGCAAACCGCAGTATTTAAATCCGGTTTAAGCTGCCGTCTTTCCTTTTGATACTTGATATTTCTAAAAATATAAAAACCAACAACCCCGGAAAACATAAAAATTAAAATTATATTAAAGGATTGAATATCCTTTGAAAAATCTATGAAAAGACCTATCAGTGTATAAAAAGGCAGACCTGCTTCCATGATAATATTACCCCAGAAATTACCTTTTTCTTTCACTCCCATTCGATGGGCCATCTCTTCTGCCCATGGTTTTGTAAAAAAGTATACTGCTTTAGTTCTGTATAGCTGTTCTTATATTATCTGATACTATCCATTCTCAGTCTTTTTATTTCGTCTCATTAATTTTATCCTTCAGTTTCCCAGCACATTTGAAAGTAACAACCTTCCTCTTATCCAATACCATATCTTCACCAGTCGCTGGGTTTCTTCCTTTACGTGGTGCCTTGTCATTTACACAGAATTTACCAAATCCTGAAATCATAATATCTTCACCGGATGCCAGGGTGGATTTCATTATTTCAAGAAAATGTTTTATTGTATCTTTTGCTTCTGATGGAGAACAGTTATTTTTTTCTGAGATTTCTTCAATGATTGCTTGTTTAGTGAGTGCCAAGACTATCCCTACTCCTTTTTATTAACATGTTGAAAACATATACTGATTTGGTGTATCTACTGTCATTATATAGAAATTGTCAAGAACAAGGATAAAATGCGACCACAAGCTGTCAACCATACTGGTGTAATAAATGAAATCCTCAAAGGCATTGTGGATCGAGTTACGTTTCATAACCCTGACAATGGGTGGTCAATTCTCAGAGTAATGCCTTTCAATAACCCTCAAGGTCAAGAAACAGTTATTGTGCATCAAACAAAAGTATTTGCCGGTGCTACAATGGAATTTCAAGGATCATGGACAACTCACCCTAAATATGGTCGCCAATTCCAGGCAACTGAAGCAAAAGAAAAGAAACCTGCTACAACTGCAGCATTGGAAAAATACCTTGGTTCAGGTTTAATTAAAGGTGTTGGTCCTAAAACAGCGAAAAAAATTGTTAAACATTTCAATCAAGAGACCCTTGATATCTTCGAAAATGATATTGAACGACTTACCGAGGTTCCAGGTATAGCACAAAAAAAACTTGATATGATAAGTGAGGCATGGACTGAGCATAAAGCAATCCGTGAAGTCATGATGTTTTTACAATCTCACGGGATCAGTACCTTGTTTGCTGTCAGGATATATAAAGAATACGGTGATGATGCCATACGATTGGTTACTGAAGATCCTTATCGATTGTCTAATGATTTCTATGGGATCGGCTTCTTTTCAGCGGATAAAGTTGCTTTAAGTATTGGACTTAAACCTGATAGCCAGCAACGAATATTGGCGGGTATCAAGCATGTACTTGCTGCAAGCAGAAACTTTGGACACTGTTATTTGACTGCTTCTCAAATTGATAAAGATGTCAAAGAATTATTAGAATTGGATCTGTCTGATAAACTGCTTGAGCTATTGAAACATATGGAAACAGAAAAATTGCTCATGGTTCGTGATCTTATCCAGGATGATGGTATTTCAGAACAATGCTATTATTCAAAATCGTTATACTTTGATGAACTATATGTTGCAAAACGAATATCTGATATTGGCAATCCACCAAAGGTTGATGAGAAGAGGGTTGAAAGCTGGATATCTCGATATTGTAAAGTGAAAAATATTTCTTTGAGTGATGAACAAGCTGATGCAGCAAAAGGCATTGTCTGTCAAAAATTTTCTATTCTTACCGGTGGACCAGGGTGCGGAAAAACAACCGTTACTCTCGTCATAGTTAAATTGATTGAAGCAATGGGTTTAAAGGTACTATTAGCAGCACCAACGGGTAGAGCGGCACAAAGAATGATGGATGTCATCGGAAAAGAATCAAAAACAATCCATAGATTATTGGGATGGCAAGGGGGTAAGTTTAAAAAAGATGAGGAAACACCTTTAAAGACAGATTTTTTAATCGTTGATGAATGCTCAATGCTTGATATCAATTTGACTGCCTCTTTATTAAAAGCAATTCCCAAAAATGCACAGGTGTTATTCATTGGAGATTCTGATCAGTTACCATCCGTTGGCGCCGGTAATGTCATAAAAGATATCATTGCTTCTGAAGCTGTTCCTTGTTTTCGATTAACAAAAATATTTCGGCAGGCTCAAGAGTCATTAATAATTAAATATGCTCACCAGATTAATAGAGGTGATACCCCCTGGATTCAATCACCATTTAAACAACCTGAAATATGGAAAGAAAAAGCTGATTGTTTATTCCTTGATTCAGATGAAGCTACCAAAGAACAGATAAGTTTTATTTCAAGAGTAAAAAGATTTTATGGCTTGAAAGAAACTGAATTGGAAAATATCGATTCTGATGATTCTGACTTCTTTGAGTTCAGGGTCCAGGAACCGGTTATTCCATATGAAACGGAAATCACTATCCCTAAAAAATTTGAGCATGTAAATCTTGAAAAAATATATCAAGCTGAAACCAAAATTGAAGAATTATTCTCGGTTCTAAAAAAAGTTCATCCATGGTCATCTCTACACTATGGGTTCTCAGCTTTGGATGTTGTCAGAAAACTATACCAGGAATGGATACCCAAATATCATGGTAAAAGTGAAATACAGATCCTTTCTCCTATGACAAGAGGAAGCCTCGGCACTATTAGCTTGAACAGGGTAATCCAAGAAACTTCAAATCCCTTTGTTGAAGGGAAACGACAATTGAAAGTTGGGGAAAGAATATTCAGGATCGGAGATCGGGTTATTCACCGACGCAATAATTATGACCTGGGTGTCTTTAATGGTGACATAGGTGTTATTCAAGATATTGATAATGTCGATTTGACTTGTGCAGTTGCCTTTTTCCCTGATAATCGGCTGGTTCATTACAAACAAAATGATATCATGGAGCTTGATTTGGCGTATGCTATCACCATACACAAATCTCAGGGTAGTGAATTTGAAGTTGTAATTATTCCTGTTCTAACACAACATTTTAAAATGCTTTTTCGAAATTTGATTTATACCGGAATAACCAGGGCTAAAAAATTAGCTGTGTTTGTTGGTACAAGAAGAGCACTTGCCATGGCGGTTAAAAATCAAGACATCAGTAAAAGACAAACGGCACTGCAAGAATTATTAATGCAATTTGGGGGTTGATCATAAGATCGACCACGAATTAGTTAAAAAAAATTTAAAAAGTGAATTTTATGAGAAAAAGGGTGTAGTTGGGTGAAATTAAACATTGGGATGAAATCCGTCATAGGGTTTGGTCATTCAAACTTAGTTTTCTAAATCTTCTCCTTGAGTTTCCTGGGGTGTGGCAACGATTCCTTCTGAATCCAGCCAAATAAACATCGTTTACAATCATAATTAATCGATTATATTGAATAATTTAAAACATCAAACGACATTTCCTTCATCCACCACCTTAAAGGTGGATTGCAATCGCTTTGACCAAGCATTTGAAGACCGATCACGGGCATGGACATTCAGGTTAGGTGAGTTTAAAGCATATGAAGGCTTATTAGCTGTTTCCAGTACTAACACCATGCTCCTCTATATTGTATATAGTATCACGATATTTTATATTTTCAAATTTTTTATTGATATTAAAAGGGGTCTTTTGTTCTGGATCCGGACTTGTTCTGGATGGGAAAAAGACCCCTTTTTTTATTGCTATAGCGTGCCGGCGCTTCATGGAAAGACCCCTAATTTATTTTATTGTCTTTTCCATGGGGTCAGATCCGGTCACACATCAATGTGATAGTGGGGTCTTTTTTAAGAATCGTTGAGCAGATCCCAAATCATTAATGAAATCCAGGGGGACCAAAAATACTCCAGGATACAAACGCTATTGGAAACGATAATTCGAGCGGAAATAATTCCAGGAGTATGCAAGATAATATGAGAAGGCTGGTTCCGCCGACGAGTTGTGATACAATCACACTCAATAAATACCGCAGTCACCGGTAAAGGGCTGCAAAAAAGGGAGGAACCAACCATGAGTAACATTATCA